>JAUMVH010000008.1:0-5414 GCA_030530245.1 Ruminococcus sp. | reverse complement strand
GCTTATTCTGCAAGATAATCGACGGAGAGATACCCAGCACAAAGGTCTACGAGGACGAGTACGTGTACAGCTTCAAGGACATCGCTCCCATAGCTCCCGTGCACTACCTCATAATCCCGAAGGCACACATCGCGTGCGCGAATGACATCACTGAGGAGAACTCCTCGCTCGTGGCGAAGGTATTCGAGGCTGCGGCTAAGATAGCAAAGGCAGAGGGTATCGAGAGCTACCGCATAATCAACAACTGCGGCGACGACGCGGGACAGACCGTTAAGCATATGCACTTCCATATGCTTGCGGGCGTGAAGATGGGCTGGGGACCCGAGTCCCTCGGCAAGACCGAATAAGGAGTGCATTATGGCTCAGACCTACAAGATGAAGATAGCGGGGCTGGAGCGCGAGCTCCCGCTGTGCCCGCTGAATGAAAAGCTCGATATAGCGGCGTTTGTAATGTTCTCGGACGTGGAGCTCACGATAGCCTCCGCGCAGGAGTTGCTGAAGAAATGCCCCGACTTCGACGTGATACTCACAGCTGAGTCGAAGGGCATACCGCTCGGCTACGAGATGGCTCGTCAGAGCGGCAAGCCCTACGTAGTGGCGAGAAAATCGGCGAAGCTGTACATGAGCGACCCGATAGCGGTAAAGGTGAAGTCCATCACCACCTCCGCCGAGCAGACATTGTACCTCTCGGCTGAAAAGGCAGCGATGATACGCGGAAAGCGCGTGCTCTTAGCCGACGACGTGATAAGCACGGGCGAGTCGCTCATCGCGCTCGAGAAGCTTGTCGAGGCTGCGGGCGGAGAGATAGCCGCAAAGACGGCTGTGCTCGCCGAGGGCGACGCTGCGGACAGAACGGATATAATCTTCCTCGAAAAGCTGCCTCTTTTCTTTAAATAATCAACATATGAAGCGGAAAATGATAGGAGCGGCAGCAGCATATATGTCGGGCTTGTTTTTCGCTTCATTTTTTATGGACGCGAAGGGCGTGCTGATGTACGCGGCTGCGGCGGTGCTTGTTGTGCTCTACGGCAGGCGGAAGAAGTTCGCGAAGGCTAACTGGGGAATAGTCGGCGGAGCTCTTGCGCTCGGCGTGTGCCTGAACCTCTTCTATACCGCGGCTGTGTACGGTCCCGCGCAAGAATATGGCGGAAGCACCGACAGCTACAGCGGCGTGGTCGAGGACGTCGTGAGATACGACGGTGACCGCGTATCGTACACGCTCTACGGACGCGCGGGGAGCGGCCGGCTGATGAGGGTGAGCTATTTTACGAGCGACATCGGCGCTGACCTCGGCGACACGGTAGCCATATCCGAGTGCACATTTGCAAAGCCCGAGAGCGACTACCTCTTCGACGCCGAGACGGTCTGCAAAGCGCGGCATATCGCGCTGAACGTCACTCGCGCAAAGGACGTTTCGGTCAGGCATAAGGAGGGCTTCGTCCTCAGCCGTGCGCTTCGGGACTACCGTGAAAATGCGGTCGCCGAGTTCCGCGCCGAGATGGGTGACGACTGCGGCGGCTTCCTCGCGGGAATGGTGTTCGGCGAGAAGCGCTATCTCGACGGCAACACGCGCTCGGCGCTGTACAGGACGGGTATCGGTCACGTGCTCGCGGTGTCGGGACTTCACGTCTCGATAATAGCGGCGCTGATAATGGCGCTGATGAAGGCTCTGCGCGTGAATAGGTTCGTATCGTTCGCGGTCGTGAACGTGCTGATAATCGCACTGATAGCTCTCGCGAACTACCCCGTATCGGCGCTGAGAGCGGCGATAATGCTCGATATCATGTACTCGGCGGCGCTGTTCAGGCGTCAGAACGACCCGCTCAACTCGCTCGCCGCGGCGGTACTGCTGATAGGTCTGTACGACCCGTACTGCGTGTACAGCGCGGGCTTTATGCTGTCGGTCGCGGGAACGGCGGGCGTCGCGGTATTCGCGCCGTACATGACGGCAAAAATGGAGCACGACACCGTGCGGCAGAGGCTCGTCATCGCCCTTGTCACCGCGATATGCACGACCTTGGCGGTATTCCCGCTGTGTATGTACTATTTCGACGAGACCTCGCTCGTCTCGCCGTTTGCGAACATCATACTGCTCCCGATGTGCACGGTCGCGATGGTGCTCGGGCTGGTGCACCTGCTGACGTTCGGGCTCCTGCCCGTACTGCGCATCGTGGCGGGAGTGATAAAGCTGATACTGCTCATATCCGACGGTATCGCCTCGGTGCCGATATTCCACACCTCCGACGACACGGGACTGCTCAGCGGGCTCCTGCTGATGTCTGCGGCTGCCATAATCGGAGTGTTCATCTTCCGCAGGGACAGGCGCACTCTCGCGGTCATGACGGCGTGCGCGGTTGCGCTGTTCACGGCGGTCTCAACTGTCATGGGCACAGTCCGCAGGCACAGCTTCCGCGCGGCTGTACTCGGCTCGGGGAGCAATGCCGCGGTCGTGGTCACACACGGCGGTCACGCGGACATCGTCGACCTTAGCGGACACTACCGTTCGGCGGAGTACGTGCGCAAATACCTCACGGTAAACGGCATAGTTTCGGCGGATACGGTGCTTCTGACGAAGAACGTGCAGGCGGAGTATTCCGCCTATGAGAAGGAGCTCGGACTCTTCCGCACGAACAGGAGGATAGTCACGGGCGATACAAGGATATACTGCGGCGACGCGCAGACGGCGGGCGACTCGATGACCGTCTCGAGCGGCGGCTGTGAGCTGACCTATGAGGACGGCGAGCTCACCGTCTCGTACGATGGCAGGGAGATATCGTTCGTGTCTGCCTCGGAGAAGAGCGGGCGCGGCGGCGTGACCGTCTGCTACGGCAAACGCACGTCGAATTCATTGCCCGAGCGCGGCGCGGTATTCACCGATGATACAACTGACGAACTGACGTCGGGCAGCGGCTTCGAGATAGTCGTTTCGCGCGGCGGAGAGTACAGGATAAGGAGGCTGTAATGCCGAGAACAACAGTAAAAGGGCTTACAGCGGCTCTTAAAAAGGACGGACTGAGCAGGGTATACTACATTTTCGGCGCGGACGTCACAGGCGTCGAGAAGGCGACGTCGCTCGTGGTAAAGGCGGCGCTCGGCGAGAACGCCGACATCGCGCTCACGAAGCTGAGCGGCAATGCGCTCGATATGTCCGAGCTCTACGATATGGTGCAGACGGCTCCGATGATGTCGGATTACAACTGCATACTCATCAACGACTACAACTTCGAGAAGCCCGTCGACGATATGCGCGGCAGGACTGCCGACAGCTTCAACAAGCCGCTTCTCGAGGCGATAAAGGATATCCCCGAATACACCGTCGTGATATTCAACGTTACGGGCTTTGAGGTGCCCGTGAAGTACGATTTCAAGGCAGGCGAGAGGGTCATCACCGACAAGAACAAAAAGCTCGCGGACTTCGTGCTCAAGAACGGCACGGTCTGCGAGGCGGAGCTGAAAACGTCGGTCGAGCTATCGAAGCTGATAGCGGACAAGGTCGCGGCGAGGGGAGGCTCCATCTCCGTCGATAATGCCAAGGAGCTCGCGGAGATGTGCCTCTGCGACGAGCTGACCATACAGGGCGAGATAGAGAAGCTCTGCGCCTACGCCGACGGCAGGGAGATAACACGCGATATGCTCGCGGAGCTCGTCCACGAGCAGAACGACACCACGTTTTACTCTCTCGCGAACGCGGTCGCGGCGAGGAACGCCAAAGCCGCCTTTGAGGCGGTCGAGCAGCTCCACATCGACAGCGATAACAGGGGAGCGGTGCTCCACGCGATAACGAGCGTATTTCTTGATATGTATCGTGCCGAGTGCGGCAAGCGGGCGGGTATCCCCATGGATACAGCGTCAGACGATTTCAAGTACGGAAGCAGGAAATTCGCGATGAAGAATGCCTACCGTGATTCGGGCAAGTTCGGGCTCGAGCGTCTGCGCGCGTGCCTCGTGATACTGCGCGATACGACGATGAAGCTCAACTCCGCACCCGTTGACCCGCGCGTTGCGATAGAGCAGGCGATAGTGCGTATGCTCTCTCTCAGACCGCAGGGGAGGAAGCGATGATAAAGATAAACGAAGCCATAATCGTCGAGGGCAAGTACGATAAGATAAAGCTCTGCTCGTTCGTGGACGCGGTGATAATCGTAACGGGCGGCTTCGGCATATTCAAGGACGAGGAGAAGCTCGAGCTCATACGCTACTACGCCGAGAAGACGGGAGTCATAATCCTCACCGACTCCGACAGCGCAGGCAGACGCATACGCGGCTATATCAAGGGCGCGATAAAGAACGGCAGCGTGAAGAACGTCTATATCCCCGACGTATTCGGCAAGGAAAAGCGCAAGGTCAAGCCCTCGGCGGAGGGCAAGCTCGGGGTCGAGGGCATCGACGGAGCGACGCTGCTTGAGGCTTTTAAGAAGGCTGGTATAACGGCGGGGGAGCGCACTGCTCCGCCCGATATAACGAAGCTTACGCTGTACGAGCTCGGTCTGAGCGGCGCAGGCAACAGCAGCGAGCTGCGCAGGCGGCTGCAAAAGAAGCTCGGACTGCCGTCGCTGCTCTCCGCGACCGCGCTCACGGAGGTGCTGAACACGATGATGACGGCGTCGGAGCTCGCGGAGAAGGTGAATGAGCTGAAGGAGGAAGACAATGGAATATAGCAGTCTCCTGTTCATTTACGGATTCTTCCCCGTCTCACTGATACTGTTCCATCTCACGCCGAAGAAGCTCAAGGACTGCGCACTGCTCCTGCTGAGCACGGTGTTCTGCGCGTTCTTCGGAGTGCGCTACCTTGCGTGCATCGCGGCGTACGTGCTGCTCAACTACGCGGCAGCCCGCCTGACCGACTCGCTGAGGAAAAAGGGCGCAGTAGCATGTTTTGTTCCGTTCGCGCTCGGAATGATGTTCGACATCTTCGCACTGTTTGCCTTCCGTACGGCGCGCTTCTCCGCGATATACAGGGCACTGCGGCTTCGAGACGGCTTTTTCGCGGTGGGGATATCGCTGTTCACTCTCTCGGCGCTCGGCTACCTCATCGACGTCTACTACGGCAGGGTGCGCGCCGAGAAGGATCTCGTCCGCTACTCGCTTTATATAATGATGTTCCCGCGCCTGCTCATGGGACCCGTCCTGCGCTACGATACCTTCACGCGTATCATGAACAGCCGCAGATCGGGCATTCGGGAGCTCGGCAAGGGACTGACCGTGTTCATCAAGGGGCTCGCGAAGAAGGTCCTCGCGGCGGACACGCTCTACGCGCTGTACATCGCCGTCAGGTCGTACGATACACGTGATATGTCCGCGGTGACGGCTTGGCTCGGTATCGTGGCGTACGTGCTCTGCCTGTACTTCACGCTCTCGGGCATAGCCGACATGGGCGTAGGCATAGGCTACTGCTTCGGGTTCAGGTTCCCGCA
>JAUMVH010000198.1 GCA_030530245.1 Ruminococcus sp. | reverse complement strand
TACGATTTCAGCACCATTGAAAAGAAATGGCAGAAATACTGGGACGAGCATGAGACCTTCAAGGCGTCCGACGACCACAGCAAAAAGAAGTTCTACGCGCTCGTAGAGTTCCCGTATCCCTCGGGACACGGTATGCACGTGGGTCACATCAAGGCTTATTCGGGACTCGAGGTAGTCAGCAGAAAGCGCCGCATGGAGGGCTACAACGTGCTCTTCCCCATCGGCTTCGACGCGTACGGGCTCCCCACCGAGAACACCGCTATCAAGGAGAATATCCACCCCCGTATAGTCACCGACCGCAACATCGAGAAGTTCACGGGACAGCTCAAGACTGTCGGCTTCTCCTTCGACTGGTCGCGCGTAGTCGATACCACAGACGAGAACTACTACAAGTGGACGCAGTGGATATTCCTCAAGATGTTCGAGAACGGGCTCGTTTTCCGCGACAAGACCTCCGTCAACTACTGCCCGAGCTGTAAGGTAGTGCTCTCGAACGAGGACTCGCAGGGCGGTAAGTGCGACGTATGCCACAGCGATATCATACAGAAGACCAAGGAGGTATGGTACCTCCGCATTACCGAGTACGCCGACAAGCTCCTTCAGGGACTCGAGGAGGTAGACTACCTCCCGAATGTAAAGCTCCAGCAGGAGAACTGGATAGGAAAGTCCACGGGCGCATTCGTGAACTTCAGGATAAAGGAGCAGGACGAGGTGCTGCGTATCTATACGACCCGTCCCGATACGCTCTACGGCGTAACCTTCATGGTAATCGCTCCCGAGCACCCGATAATTCAGAAATACCGCGATTCTATCGCAAATATACAGGCTCTCGACGACTACAGGGCGGAGTGCGCCAAGAAGAGCGAGTTCGAGCGTACACAGCTCGTCAAGGACAAGACAGGCGTGAAGATAGAGGGACTCACAGCCGTTAATCCCATAACAGGCAAGGAGATACCCATTTACATATCCGATTACGTAATGATGGGCTACGGTACGGGCGCTATCATGGCTGTTCCCGCACACGATACCCGCGACTACGACTTCGCGAAGAAGTTCGGTATCGACATCATCGAGGTCATCAAGGGCGGCGACATCTCCAAGGAGGCTTACACAGGCGAGGGCGAGCTCGTGAATTCGGGCGAGCTCAACGGTATCTCCAACAAGAAGGACGCAGTTGCAAAGGCTCTCGAGATACTCGAAAAGCTCGGCTGCGGCGAGAAGGGCGTGCAGTACAAGATGAAGGACTGGGCGTTCAACCGCCAGCGCTACTGGGGCGAGCCTATCCCGATAGTTCACTGCGACAGCTGCGGAATGGTTGCCGTTCCCTATGAGGAGCTCCCGCTGAGGCTGCCCCCCGTCGAGAACTTCGAGCCCGGCACCGACGGCGAGAGCCCGCTCGCGAAGATAGACAGCTTCGTGAACTGCAAGTGCCCCAAGTGCGGCAAGGACGCGCGCCGCGAGACCGATACCATGCCACAGTGGGCAGGCTCATCGTGGTACTTCCTCCGCTACTGCGACCCCAATAACGACAGCGAGTTCGCTTCGCAGGAGGCACTGAAATACTGGATGCCCGTAGACTGGTACAACGGCGGCATGGAGCACGTTACCCGCCATATGATCTACAGCCGCTTCTGGCACAAGTTCCTCTACGACCTCGGACTTGTTCCCACCTCCGAGCCCTACGCCAAGAGAACGGCTCAGGGACTTATCCTCGGACCCGACGGCGAGAAGATGTCCAAGTCGCGCGGCAACGTGATCGACCCCAACGACGTCGTTGAGGAGTACGGCGCGGACGTTCTCCGCCTGTACGTGCTCTTTATGGGCGACTACGAGAAGGCTGCTCCGTGGAGCGAGTCCTCTATCAAGGGCTGCAAGCGCTTCACCGACAGAGTGTGGGCACTTCAGGATATGCTCACGGACGGCGATGACTACAGCGATAAGCTGCGCTCGGCGTTCCATAAGACGATAAAGAAGGTCACCGAGGACATCGAGGCGATGAAGTTCAATACCGCTATCGCTGCGCTGATGACCCTCATCAACGACATCTACGACGCGGGCAGCATCAACAAGGCTGAGCTTGCGGCGTTCGTGACTATGCTCTATCCGTTCGCACCGCACATCTCCGAGGAGCTCTACTTCAATACCTTCGGCAAAGTGCTCAGCGAGCAGGGCTGGATAGGCTACGATGAGGCGCTCTGCAAGGACGACACCATCGAGATAGTCGTACAGATAAACGGCAAGATCAAGGCAAAGCTCAATATCGCTGCCGACGCCGACAAGGACAGCGTTATCGCCCTCGCTATGGAGAATGAGGACGTGAAGAAGGCTGTCGACGGCAAGAATATCGTAAAACAGATATATGTACCAAATAAGCTTGTTAATATTGTTGCGAAATGACGAAATTTTCCAATCTGTAAAAAAAGCTTGACATATTATGGTTTTAGTGATAAAATAATATTATATTCGTATATGTTTTTTTAATCTGCTGTTTTGTTGAGGTAAGCCGACTGACACTCTTCTGAGTGATTAGTATATAGCACGGGTCTCCGTGTGTAACCTCTGAACAAGGGAGGGAAAATTAGTGGCAGAAGTTCGCGTTGGCAAGAACGAGTTTCTCGAGAATGCTCTCAAGAAGTTCAAGAGAGCGTGTGCAAAGGACGGCGTTATTGCTGAGGTTCGCAAGAGAGAGCACTACGAAAAGCCTTCGGTTAAGCGTAAGAAGAAATCCGAGGCTGCTCGTAAGCGCAAGTATTGATCCCTTGCACTGACAGAAAATGTTGATAAAAGCGGGCTTAAAGTCCGCTTTTTCATTTTGACACGACTTATTTCCAAAGGGAAAATTTCCGCGGGCGGCGGCTTTCGACACGCTTCGCACCGCTTTTACTATAAAATATGAGAGGAGGGCACTATGCTTTTCAGTATCACGGCAGCTTTCAATACCGTTACGGACATCTCGCCCGATATGCTCGCAAGGCTCGGTATTCGCGGTCTTATCCTCGATATCGACAATACGCTCGCCGACCACAACGACCCGCAGCCCGCTGAGGGCGTCGTCGAGTGGATAGAGCTGATGAAGGAGCACGGTATCAGAATGATAATCGTCTCCAACAACTTCTACCTGCGCGTAAAGCTGTTCTCGGAGCTCGTGGGCATAGACTACGTAAGAGAAAGCAAAAAGCCCTTCCAGAAGGGATACAAGCTCGCGGCGATGAGGCTCGGACTGCCCAAGCGCGCGCTCGCGGCGGTCGGCGACCAGATATTCACCGACGTCCTCGGAGCCAACCTCTTCAAGATAAAAATGCTCTACACCATGCCTACGGGCAGGAGCGACAACCGCCTGCTGAGGCTCAGAAAGGCGATAGAGGCTCCCTTCATACCGAAGAAGATATATTGCAGCGACGGTCTGAAAACAGTTGACCACCACCTGCTGAACGCTATTACATATAAGGAGAACTGAGTATGATTAAGAAGATACTTGTCATCCACGGTCCCAACCTCAACCTGCTCGGCGAGCGGGAGCCCGGGGTCTACGGAAATACAGGCATTGACACCCTCAACAGCAACATCATAGACAGGGCTAAGGAACAGGGGCTCGAGTGCGAGATATTCCAGTCCAACCACGAGGGGGCTATCATCGACAAGCTCCACGCCGCCCGTACCACGTTCGACGGCGTTATCATCAACGCGGGCGCGTACACACACTACAGCTACGCTATCCGCGACGCTATCGCTGCCATAAAGATCCCCGTCATCGAGGTCCACATCAGCAACATCGATGCACGTGAGGAGTTCCGCGCAAATTCGGTCATTGCTCCCGTGTGCAGGGGCAGCATATGCGGACTCGGCTTCCTGAGCTACTACCTCGCGGTGCAGGCTATGGCGGAGCTTTAAGGAGAATCGCATGACAAAATTTGAGAGATTGTTCAGTCAGCTCCCCGAGAGCATTGACTGCGTGCTGATAACGTCTGATATCAACAGACGTTATTTTACTGGTATGAAGTCGTCGGACGGCACTGTTATCGCCTTCCGCGACAAGGCGTACCTCATCATCGACTTCCGCTACATCGAGAAGGCGCGGGCGACCGTTACGGAAGCCGAGGTCATCGAGCAGAAGAAGCTCTATGCTCAGCTCGCGGAGCTCATTCGCGACCACAAAGCTGCCAATATGGCGATAGAGGCTCAGACCCTCACCGTCAGCCGCCTCCACACCCTGCGCGCTCAGCTGAGGGACGTCGAGGTCATCGACACGGACGTGCTCAGCAACGCGATAAATTCGCTGCGCTCAGTCAAGGACGAGTACGAGCTCGGGTGCATAAAAAAAGCGCAGGAAATAGCCGAGAAAGCCCTCGCGGACGTGCTCGGCTTCATTCGCGATGGAGTCACCGAGCGGCAGATAGCTCTCGAGCTCAATCGCCTGATGTTCGACTACGGCGCGGAGGACCTCTCCTTCGAGACGATAGTGCTGTCGGGAGCGAATACCTCCATGCCGCACGGTGTGCCGTCCGATAAGAAGGTGCAGCGCGGTGAGTTCGTGCTCATGGACTTCGGAGCCGTGTATGAGGGCTACCACAGTGATATGACCCGCACGGTATGCGTCGGCGAGCCCGACGGCGAGATGCGGAAGGTTTACGAGATCGTGCTCGAGGCTCAGACAGCCGCCATAAATGCCGCTCATGCGGGTATGACGGGGCACGGCAGCTGCTTCGGACACTCGCTCGGTCACGGCGTGGGGCTCGAGATACATGAGCGCCCCAATGCTTCGCCCAATTTCATGCAGCCCCTCAATGAGGGAGCAGTGGTAACGGTCGAGCCCGGGATATACATAGCGGGCAAATTCGGCGTAAGGATAGAGGATTTTGTCATTTTGACCGAAAATGGATGCATTAATCTGACAAAAAGTGCAAAAAATATAA
>JAUMVH010000197.1 GCA_030530245.1 Ruminococcus sp. | reverse complement strand
GACGGGCTGTTCAGCCGCCCCGAACCCCGCAGGGGAACGCAGTTCCCCTGACCCCATAATCACGCCGCCGCTCGCAAGCTCGCTCACCTGTACAAACCGTCAGCCTTCCTCCGCGTGCCTGACCGATGTAGGAGACGCCGCAGGCGATACATTCAATTCCGAATTAAAAAAGGGCGGTAAACCGCCCTTTTTGTTATATCTTCTCCATCAGCGCCACAGCGTGCGCGGACATTCCGAGCTTCTCGCCCGTGAAGCCGAGGTGCTCCTCGGTGGTAGCCTTTACGCTTATCTGCCCGATAAGGCAGCCGCAAACCTTCGCGATATTCTCCCTCATCTGCATGATGTACGGCGCGAGCTTGGGAGCCTGCGCTATGACCGTCGCGTCGATATTGCCTATCCTGTAGCCGTTCTCAGCGCACACCCTCACGACCTCCGCCATGAGCTTCATGCTGTCCGCACCCTCGAACTCGTCCGCGGTGTCGGGGAAGAGGTGTCCGATGTCGCCGAGCGCGAGAGCTCCGAGCATAGCGTCCATTATCGCGTGGGCGAGGACGTCGGCGTCGGAGTGCCCGAGAAGCCCTGTCGTATGCGGTATCTCGACTCCGCCGAGAATGAGCTTCCTGCCCTCGACGAGCTTGTGTACGTCGTAACCGTGACCTATCCTGTACATATCCATGCCTCCTCAGTAATTCAGCAGTACCTCCGCGAGCTTTATATCCTCGGGAGTCGTTATCTTGATGTTGGTATAGTCGCCGACCGTCATCGCGACCTTGCCGCCTATCGCCTCGACGAGCTGGCAGTCGTCCGTGAAGTCGAGACCGTGCTCGAGCGCGAAGTCGATGCCCTCGAAGTAGAGCTCGCGCTTGAATATCTGCGGGGTCTGCGTGATGTAGAGCGACTTGCGCGGCGGAGTATCGACGATGAGCCCGCCGTCAACCGTCTTTATCGTGTCCTTTACGGGAACTCCGAGAGTCGCGCCGCCGAAGACCTTCGCGTCCTTGATGACCTTTTCGATGTGCTCGCTCTTGACGAGCGGACGCGCTCCGTCGTGTATGGCGACGAGCTTCGTGTCCTTCGATATCTGCTTCACGCCGTTGATGACGCTCTCCTGACGGGTCGCGCCGCCCGTCGTGCAGGCGCGGAGCTTCGTTATCCCTGCGGCTTCCGCCTCAGCCTTTATCGCGGGGATATCAGCCTCCCTCGCGACTATCACTATCTCCCTCACGCTCTCACAGCGCTCGAATGCGAGCATAGTCACGCCGATGACCAGCCTCTCCCCGAGCGGGAGCAGTATCTTGTTCACGCCGCCCATTCTCGTGGAATTGCCCGCACAAACTATAACTACCGATGTATCCATTTCCGCCTCCGTATCAGCCTGCCGCCTTGTACTCGTAGACGCAGGTAATATTCTTCTTGCCCTTTTCTATGCCGACGTTCTCGGACTGGCTGACAATGGCGTACTTGCCTGTATATCGCACCCAGCCGTCGATTTCCTCGCTCATCTTCGCGGAGTCGGCGGTATTGCTTTTCGCCTCGCCCTCATATTTTTCCTTAGCCTCGTCGGTAAGGGAATCAAGGGTAGCTAGGCAGTTGCCGCCCATATTGAAGTAGTTATACGTGTGCGAGCCGTCTTTGCCATAGTGCTGTGTTTCGATATAGCCGTTTCCCGTGAAGTGTATCTCGCGGTTATCGCAGGTTATCAGGACTCTGCCCTGCAGGTCCGTGACGCCGAGGTCGTCGTTGGCTTCCTTTGCGCCCTTGAAGCGGTTAACGTCCTCGATGATGACCTTGCCGTTCTTGACGTCCCACACATACCAGTACGTCGAGAGCTTGCGCGTATACTCGCCTCCCGCCGCCTTGATGGTCGCGGGGAAGACGGGCTCCTCGCACAGGAGCGGCTGATTTTCCGACTTTTTGCCCTTGCCGTGCGACACGAATACCGCGATGCACGCTCCGATGATCGCCAGCAGAGCCACCGCGAGCGCAGCAACTATGACTACTCTTTTTACATTAAGCTTTCTTTCCATATCCCCTGTCTGCCTTTCTTATCTGTCCCTGCTCGGCTCCACGGGAGTCGTGAGAATACGTATTTTCGGGAGCTTTTCGAGCGTGTAATAGTAGTTGTACAAGCCGTCCTCCGCCGAGAGGTCGTTTTCGCCCGTCGCGGGTGGAGCGAATATCTTCAGCGTCATATCGGCACTTCCGCCCAGCCTCTTCTCGTAGAAGGCGGGCATGAGGTCAATCGTCCTCGCCTTGGGCGACTTGTAGAACCAGCGCCCGTTTATCTCTATCATGAGGTTGGAGTCGTCGTCGAACACGAGCTCGCAGAAGTGCGGGTCGCCGTCGAAATGGAGCGGCACCGCAATGCCGTCGGCGTCCTCGGAGCTGCCCCAGCGCAGCTTCACGGGGAGCGCAAGCTCGCCCTGCTCCGTCATCTCGGGCAGGAAGCGCTCGGTATTGATTATCTCCCTGTAGGTCTTCATCACGGGCTGCTCGATACCGACATTCGGGTTGTTCGGGTCCTCTATCTCGAGCCCGAGCCTGCCGCGGTCACGGAACTGATAGAACGTGAAGCCCGTGAACCAGTCCGCCTGCTCCTCATCGAGGATATCGCAGAAGAGCTTCACCATCTCCGCCTGCTCGTACGCACCCGTAACGTCGCCGTCCGCGTTGAACTCGGACATTATCATGGGCTTTTCCTCGCCGCCGCAGATGTGCTTATAGCGCTCGTAGCTCGCCTTCGTGAGGTCGTATATGTCGCGCACAGCCAGCCTGTGGTGGGAGTTTCCGCCCGTCTCGGCAACATCGTAGGGCCAGCCCCAGTGGAGCGCCATGTACTTGTCCACCGACCATATATCCGTCTCGCGGACAGCCTGCGCGAACTCCTTCTCCATGACTATCTCCGCGGAGTTTATGTCCTCGATACCGCCTATGCACAGCACCGTCTGCACATTGGGAGCGTGCTCCTTGATGATACGTGCGGCGCGGCAGTAGAAGTCCGCTACCTCCTGATATGTTGCCCTTTTCGTGAACGAGAACCAGTTGCCCGTCGCCTCGTGGTTGATACGCAGGAAGACGCGTCCGAAGGGGCGCAGGTCGTCGCCTATCGCGGCGAGCTGCTCGTCGGTTACGTGCGGGTCCATGGTTATGGTGAGGGTCACGTCCTGACCGTGGCGGCGGACGTCTCTCATCTGACCGAACGGCTCGCTGTCGCGGCTCCCGCCGAGACCTCCGCCGTAGGGGAAGTAGTCGTCATAAGGGTAGTCCCACTGGAAGGACACGTCCGCGTCCTTCATCGCCTCGGAAATGCGTGCGGGCCACTCCTTATCGAACGGGTAGTAGCAGTACATGAGACTTATGCTCCTGTGCGGACGTCCGAGCCGATTGAGAATGTAGTCCTGCTCGACGTACTCGCCGCGCTCGCTGCCGTCCCCGAGGTCGACCGCGCACTTTGCTCTGCCCATGTGTATCTTGTAAAGCTTCTCCATTTTCGCTCCTCCGTGTGAGTGATTGTAACTTCATTATAATATAGTACAGAGTTTATGTCAATGATAATTTTGTAGGGGACGCGGTGTCCCGCACCGTTTTGTAGGGGGCGATGCCAACATCGCCCCGCACATACGTCGGGCTGATGTAGGCATCAGCCCCTACAACGATATTCTGTAGGGGCGAGTTCCGCTCGCCCGTCAGTTACCGTACTGTTTGCGGGCGCACGGAATGCGCCCCTACATCTTGCCTCTTGCTTCTTATTTCTTGCCTCAGTTCAATGTAACGGGCAGCCCATTTATCTCGATGGTCGGGTCGTCGATGTCGATGAGCAGGCAGCGTCTGCCGTCAATAACGCTCGTGCGCACCTTGTCCGCGGCGTCGGGCTTGATGTTGACCGTGATGCCCGCCGAGGTCAGCACCGTCTTCTTCTCGATGAGGTTCGACACAGTCAGCGGAGTGTTCCCGCACACGCGCTCGAACACGGGGTCGGTCATCTCCACGCGCTCCTGCGGAACGCCGATATCCGTGAGTATGCCCTTGAGCTTGGTGTTGTCGATAACGGCGCGGTCGGTGTCGTCCTTGCTCTCCTCCGCGACCTCCTGAAGCTTCTCGTTGACGGTCTTGATGACCATGTAGTCGAGGTCGTCGCCGACCACGGTCTTGAGTATGCTCTGAAAGCTCGTCTTTTCATTGTCCGCGGACATGACGAAGCTGCACCCGAGCACGTCCTCGACGATGGAGGTATTGGGCTTGGAAGCCGACTTCGCATAGTACATCACGTGGTTGATATCGGTGCTGCGGTTGCTGAAAACGGGGTAGAGGAAGCCGTCCGACGGCGCCTTGCTGATGATGAGCTCGGTGTTGACCTTCTTGGTTATCTCGTTGTTGAAGCTGTCGAACACGAAGCCGTCGCTGCTCGTATTCACGGGGCATATCGCCGTCAGCAGATAGCGGTAGACCTCGTCCTCGCCCTCTGCAAACTCGTCGTTCTTGTCCTTTTTGCGTATCGTGTAGACGCAGTAGGCGGTGATAACGGCAAAGGGTCCCGTATATGTAATGTTGTTGGCGATGTGGTTGAGGAAGTTCTCGCACACGACCTCGTCCTTCAGCTCGGACTTGAGGAGAGAGTAGAGTATCTCCTGCGGCTTGCCCTCCTCGTACGCCTCGTTCGGGAACTCGTACTCGCAGAAGTTCTTGCCGACGTTGGTGTTGAGGACTTTTTTCAGCGTCTCGTCGTAGACGTCGTGCTCCTCGACGGACATGGTCACGCAGGCGTTTGCCTTGGCGTAGCGGACATTCTTCTCCGCGTCGACGAAGCCCGTGAGCACGCGCTCCATAATGAAAAATCCGCTCTTATCGGAAAAATTCTTTTTAATTTCAGCAGTTTCTTTCTTGTTCATTTCGATTATCCTTTCTTGCGGGACGCTGTCCCGCACTAACT
>JAUMVH010000196.1 GCA_030530245.1 Ruminococcus sp. | reverse complement strand
ATTGCCGTTCCCGAGGAGGTGCCGCAGGTCGAGGAGAACTCCATCGAGGCGTTCAGGACGGCGGTCAGCCAGTACGACGACAACATCACCTTCACCTACTGCACCGAGTTCATGCTCGAAAAGAACGAGAACTGCCCCGACCCGTTCATGCTCAGGGCTTACCTCGAAACTATCGGCGACTGCGTGGTTGTGGTCGACGACGAGAAGATAATCAAGGTGCACGTACATACAGACAACCCCGGCAAGGCGATACAGAAGGGTCTCGAGTTCGGCTACTTCATCAACGACCCCAAGCCCAAGATAGAAAATATGCGCATACAGCACCAGAATAAGGTCAAGGAGGCGGAGCAGCTCGAAAAGGGCTTCGCGCCCGCTGTGCCCGAGAAGGAGTTTGGCTTCGTCGCTGTCGCGGCAGGTCACGGCATCGAGACGCTCTTCACCGACCTCGGCGTCGACTTCGTTGTCCGCGGCGGTCAGACGATGAACCCCTCCACGGACGATATCCTCCGCGCCATTCTCGCGACTCCCGCAAAGACGGTGTTCGTGCTGCCGAACAACAAGAACATCATCATGGCGGCTGAACAGGCGGTCAAGCTCACCGACAAGAGCGTGTGCGTGCTCCAGACAAGGACGATACCGCAGGGTATCTCCGCGATGATGGCGTTCGACGAGAGCGTCGAGCTCGCCGAAAACAGGATCAATATGACCAAGGCGTTCGAGAAGGTGCAGACGGGTCTCATCACCTACGCCGCGAGAGATTCCGAGTTCGAGGGTCACGCCATCAAGGAGGGCGAGATTCTCGCGCTCGACAACGGCAAGCTCGCCTTCACGGAGCGCGATATCAACAAGGCGACGGTTAAGCTCACCAAGAAGCTCTGCAAGAGCGGCGCGAGCTACGTGACCGTCATCTACGGCTCCGATGTCACCGAGGAGAACGCGGAGCAGCTCCAGCAGCTCCTGCAGTCGAAGCTGAGCGACAAGATAGAGGTAATGCTCGTCAGCGGCGGTCAGCCCGTGTACTATTACATAATATCGGTAGAATAAACGAAAAGGCGCCCTTTGGGGCGCTTTTCATATTGGAATGCGGAATTGTAGGGACGCGCATTGCGCGTCCGCGAATAATCAGACAATTTGGCGGGCGCACGGAATGCGCCCCTACGAATGGTTGAGGGCAGCTGTTGCGTGTGGCGTGGAACGTCGAGGACGCCGTCCCCTACACGGTATCGGTCAGTCAGCTGATTGTAGGGGCTGATGCCCACATCAGCCCGACTTATCTGACGGGGCGATGTTAAGCTGTGTACCAAATCTTTGATTTGGTTTTCACAGCTATATGCAGCTCTGCTGTTGGGCATCGCCCCCTACGGTTGCTTTTAGCAAATGTTACAAAACTGGTAGGCGTGATTTGTGCATTCGTACAAAGTTTCAATTCTTTTCGTCTTTTTTGCCCCCGAATGTCACTTATATATGATACTATGGGTTTAACGACCCTGAAGGAGGTCATTTATGAAGAAATTCATCGCTGTATCTGCTGCCGCTGTCCTGCTCGGGACTATGTGCGCCTGCGCGGACAAGTCCGACACGAGCGAGCCTGTCGGCGGCGTTACCGCTCCCGCTGTGAGCGATATCCCGACGGGGGCTGAGGCTCCCACCGAGCCGCCGTTCCTCGAGCTCACCGAGGAGGACTTCACTCCCGTCGATATGAAGTGCGACATCACCGACAGTGCGCCGCCCGTCGATATCTCCCCTGTCGACCTCAGCGGGCTCGACCTCGGGGAAAGGCTCTCGCCGTGCATGAGTACCGCAGGCGGCGGCGAGCCGTGCGAGGGGCGTATCGAGCCCGTCGTCTTCCTCGGCGGAAGGTTCTTTTTCGGCGTGAATTACGACGAATGGGACGGCCACCACGACTCGGCGCTCTACCGCTATGACCCCGAAACAGGCGAGCTGAAAGAGCTCACGGACGGACGCGGATACTTCGGCTGCTTCGACTGCCTCAGCGCTATCAAGGGCAGGCTGGTCTTCTTCGCCGATTCGGAGGAAGGCAGCACGAGCACGCTCTATGAGGTCGACCCCGAGAGCGGCGAGATAACGGAGCTATGCACCGTCGACCACCACATCGACTATATTTTCGGGAACGAGCAGGGCGTTCTCATTACAGCTGCCCACGGCGACGGAACTATCCGCGAGGTGTACGACTTTGATAAGGGCGGGCTCGTCGAGCCCTCCGATGTCGAGGGATTGTATACGGGCGGCAGGGATACCGTCTATTACTGCGACGGCGTGCCCGCGGAGGTCACGGGCGGCTTGGTGGACGGGCAGTACACTCCCCTGACCATAAAGACGCAGTATTACGAGCTCTCCACCGAGCACCTCACCTTCGACCAAGTTGTCCTGTGGAAGGACAAGGTGTGCGTGAACGTCACGGATGTTCTCGGAAAGGGGTGGCTCTACACCTACGACCTCAAGCGCAATGAGCGGCTGAAAATGCGCTTCGGCGGCAGCAACCTCGCGAAAACGGGCGACGCGCTCGTCGAGTCGCAGACGACAAACGGCAGCTACGGCAATTACACCTCGATATTCTACACAGTGCCCCACTACGGCACCGTATTCCGCATGAAGCAGGAGGACAGCGACGTGCTGCTGCAATGCTCCTGCGGCGGGAAGACCTGCGTTATCACCTTCACGAGCGTGGCGGACAAAAACGGCAGAGGTTTCAGCTACCATTACATAAACAGTGACGGAAGTACGAGCTATCTGGGCGCACACCAATTGAAGCCCGCTAAGCTGTTTGTGTTTGAGGAATAAACCGATACCTATGTAGGGGCGGGCGCCCTCGCCCGCCCACAAATCCCATACCAACCACCGTTTCCGTAATTGCGGGACGCCGAGGGTGACTCCCCACTGTGTGGGGAGATGTCGCGAAGCGACAGAGGGGACGGGCGACCGTTGGGAGGCGTCCCCTACATTGATATCGGTCAGTCAGCCGATTGTAGGGGCGAGTTCCGCTCGCCCGCAAATGTTCAGACGATTTGGCGGGCGCACGGAATGCGCCCCTACAATGATTACGCATTACGAATTAATAAAGCGCCCTTTAGGTTGCTTCCCTTAGCGGAAAAAGTGGGTTACCGAGCCGGAACTACCGACTCGGTAATTTTATGCCACGATTCCGCCAGAGGGGGCTCCCCTTCGGGCGCTTTTTTGTTATGATTTCGGGGCTTCGTTCGGGTCGAAGTCGGTCTGCACGCCGTCCTTCGGGTGCAGCATCTGCGAACGCGGGTCGAGCTGGAGTATAAGCTTCTTGATGTCCTCGTCAAGCGTGAGGTTGTAGGTTATCTTCATCGCCTGTACTGCGTTCTCCTTGTCGCCGAGTCCCATATAATGAGCGGCGAGCTGCGCGGAGACCTCAATAACGCGCTTGTCGGGTCCGTACTCGATGTCGTACTTCTTCATCACAGCTACCATCTCCTCAATGGAGGGCTTCCTGATGGGCGTGCCCTTGAGGTCGGCAAGGTGCTGCATTTCATACGGTACAGCGGGATTGGGAGCAAACATAACGCTCGCTACGTAGAACGCGGCGGCGTCCTCGAAATCGCCCGAATCCGTCAGTGCATAGCCGATGTTCGAGTAGCAGCGCGCGATGGACAGCGGCGAGTACGAGACCTTGAGAGTCTCGCGCGATACGTCGAGCACCATCTTCTTGTTCTTTATGAGCTTGTATATCTCCGCAAGCTCAAAGCGCGGCGCTACGTCTATCGGGTTGTACGCTATCGCCTTCTCGAGGACGGGTATGGCGTCGATATTCGCGCCCGTCTCGATGAGCAGATACGCGTAGGTGGTGAGGTACATCGTGAAGTTGAAGGGCGTGCGGTTGAGGGTCTTGTCCTCGCTGAAAAGAAGCTGGCAGAGGTTGTCCTCGAAGGGGTTGCGGAGCGAGACGAACTTCGCCTTGTCGGTCTCCGCGTACTCGAGACATATCTTCTTGTAGAGCTTCTCGGCTATCGGCAGGGCTTCGAGGTACTTCTTCTCCTTGATGAGCGCGTCTATCTCGTCGTAGACTACGTTCAGGCGCTTGCCGTCGAGGTGGGTCAGGCGGTCTATCTCATTGCGGCGCTCCTCGGGCATATTCTCCATTATGAGCTCGCCGACTGCCTTCAGTCCGTCGAAGTCGCCCTCCTTGGCGAGCCTTTCGCCCTCAGCCTTGAGTATCTTTTCGTTTTCATCGGGGGAGTCTCCGAGCTTTGCGCGGAGCTCCTCAAGTATATCATTGTATGCCATTGGCATTCCCTCTCATTTCTTTGTTTATAATGTCAACGCAGGACAGAGTTCGCTTCCTCGGTCCTGCGTTTTTGTCATATTGCCGTACTCACGGGGAAGGGTTACTTCAGAATCCGCCTCTCTTAGCCATTTCCTTCCTGAACTTGGCGTCTATCTTCTCCTGCTTCTTCATAGCCTTGAGCTCAGCCTTGGTGAGCGGTCTGTCGTCATAGGGAGCCGCAGGCTTGGGAGCGGGTCTGCTCACAGGTGCCGAGGACATCGTAGAAGCGCTTCTTGTGGGAGCCTTGTACTCCTGGAAGGTGGGGATATTCTGCTGTACCTTCGCGTCGGCAGCCTTCTTCTGCTGGAGCGAGTTGTCGCCGAGCTGCGAGAGAACGTCCTCGATAGAGCCGATAACGCGTGTTCTCTGCTGGAGTCCCTGTGTATCGGTGAGGCTCTGGTTTGCGTACTCCTTTGACTCCGAGATAGCGTTGATGAACGCCTGCGAGGTCGCCCTCGAGTGCGGGTTCGTGGCTATCTTGGACACGTTCGCGCTTACGGGCGAGCCCTTTGCAGCCTCTGCCGCGGCTATCCTCTGTCCGGGAGTCATCTCATGCGATGAGGTGGGTATCTCCTGTGCGGCTCTGATAGCCTCCTGAAGACGTGTATTCTTGTTGAAGGGCATCTCGAACTCGGGGATCTCCTGTCCGGGAACGGGCGAAAGTATCGGCTGACCGT
>JAUMVH010000195.1 GCA_030530245.1 Ruminococcus sp. | reverse complement strand
GAGAGCTCCACCTCCGCCTGCTTGTCCGCGATGTGCAGGGAGACAGTGCCGCTGCCCGTGAATGCGGCGGCGCTGAGCACGAGCCGCGTCTTGTCCGCGAACTCGCAGCCGCTGTATGTGAGCGTGCCGCCCCAGCCCTTCGTGCGGACGTAGTGCCTGTGCAGGCGCTTCGACCACGCGGTCTCGATAAAGTCGTAGCCGTCAAAGCTGTCAGCCGCGAAAGCAGAGCCACGAAGCGGTATCTCCGCGCCGTCGACTGCGACCTCGCCCGCGAGCGGGAGCTCTGCCGAACTGCCGCCTGCCATGAAGCGGTATACGCCGCTCTCCACGAGCATTTCGCCGCTGTGGGTGTCGTAGACCTCGAGGATATAGCGTGGGACTTTCAGAAGCACCTCGGCTGTCTCGCCCGCTCTGATATGCACCCTCGCGAACGCGCAGAGCTTCTTCGCGGGGCGTCTCAGCTTCGAGTCGGGGAGCGTGAAATAGAGCTGCACGACCTCGTCGCCGTCTGTGGCGGAAATATTGCGGACGTGTACCACGGCTTCGGGGAATTTCCCGCCCGTGAGCTCCATATCCACGTACTCGAAACATGCGTAGGACAGCCCGTAGCCGAACGGGTACAGCGGCTCGCCCTTGAAGTACATATACGTGGTGCAGCCGCGCTCGATGTCGTACTCCATGATGTCGGGGAGGTCGAGCTCGGAGCGGTACCACGTCATCGCGAGCCTGCCCGCGGGTACATTGCGCCCGCTTATCGTTTCGGCAATTGCCGTGCCGAGGTGGGCTCCCGCGTGGGTCGTGTAGATGAGGTTTTTCGCGCCCGTTATCGCGTAGGGGTAGCTCGATATCAGCACAGTCACGAGCCTGTCGCCCGCCTCCGCGAGAATGTCCCTGCACTCGCGCTGTATCGTCAGCGAGAGCGTCTTGCGGTCGTAGCACTCCTTCGCGACCTGTACGGGGTGGTTGCCCGTGCAGTACACGATGAGGTCACACTCGGTGCGGAGCCTCGCCGCGCGCTCCGCCGCTCGGTCGACTACGCAGATATGCATATTCTGTCCGTTCATGCAGGGGTCAAACGTCACTCTGCCCGAGCTGTTCGCGGTCATGCGCCCGCCTGCCATGAGGTCGCGCAGGTACTCGTAACCCGTCGCGCCGTCGCTCACGTACTCGAACGATTCGAGCGTGAACCAGTCGTATATCGTGCGGTTGTTGAGGCGCAGACCGTCCCTGTACTGCATGAATTTTTGGTGCTTCACGGAGAAGAAATTCGTCCACTGACAGTCGCGGCGCCTGCCGAAGTCCTCGAGGTGCTCGTCCCATATCTGCATCTCGAAGAGCTCGTTTTCGCCTATTTCTTCGGCGTCCGCCCAAATCGTGCCGTCCTCGTGCACGGAGAGGTATCTGCCGTTGTCAGCCTGTATCGCGACAATGTCCCACAGGCTGTCCTGCACGACCTCGGAGCCCGAAAATTCGCGGCGTATGCCCTCGGCGGGCGAGACCGCGTCACGGAATATGCCCGTGTACCAGTCCATGAGGTTCTCGTCGCAGAGCGCGCCGACTACCGCTATTTTTCGCGGTTTTTCCGCCACGGGGAGCAGTCCGCCGTTCTCGAGGAGGACGATCTGCTCGCGGGCGGCGCGGAGGTTGAGTGCGCGGTGGGCGGGGGAGTCCACCACGTCCGCGCCTATCTTATCATAGGGGCAGTCGTCCGCCAGCTGACCCAGCTTCAAGCGCGCAAACAGGACGTTCGCGACGGTGCGGTCGATGTCGGCTTCGGTCAGCAAACCTGCCGCGAGAGCTTCGCGGGCGGCGTTCTCGGTGAGGATATCGCTGTCCGTCATCGTGTCACAGCCAGCTTTCAGCGCCTCGGCGAGGGTCTCGGAGTGCCTGTCGAAAAAGCCGTGGTAGGTCACATTCTGCGAGAAATCGCCGCCGTCAGTCACTGCGAACCACATTCCCCATTTGTCTTTGAGAACAGTCTGCAAATCGGGGTTGCACAGCGCGGGAAGGCGGTTTATCTCGTTATATGCCGCCATTACGCTCCGCGCGCCGCCGAATTCGATAGCCGTGCGGAAGGCGGCGTAGTAGTACTCGTACTTGAGGCGCGGCGGCAGGAAGGCGTTGCAGCTCCCGCGCTCGTGCTCGTTGTTGTTCGCGCAGAAGTGCTTGAGCGTGGGGATAGTCTTCACGTAGGTCGGGTCATCGCCCGCCAGCCCGAGCGTGTAGGCGGCGGTCATCTCGCCCGCGAGGCAGACGTCCTCGCCGTATGCCTCCTCGGTGCGTCCCCAGCGCGGGTCGCGCTCCATATCGACCGTGGGTCCCCATATGCAGAGGTCGCTCGCCGAGCCGCCGTTGTAGTACGCGCGGCACTCGTCGCCCGCGATATCGCCGAGGGAGTGCATAAGCTCCCTGTCGAACGTTCCCGCGAGCCCTATCGGCTGCGGGAGGACCGTCGAGGGCTTGTCGTCGCTGCGTCCGACGTAGCCTCGCGCTATTTCCGTGCCTATGCGGAATTCGCCGAGTCCGAGCCGCTCGACGCTCTTGTGGTGGGTGGTGAGCAAGCCGAGCTTTTCTTCGAGGGTGAGCTGTTCCGTCAGCTCCTCGGCTCTCGCGCGGAGAGGGTCGCGCTTTTTCATTGTTATCACTCCTTGTTGATTTGAGCTGTGGACATCGGGACGCCGACCCTACACATTCCGTTGCAGGTAGATCGTTCAAAAGGCACGGACGCCCAATGGGCGCCCCTACAGATTGTAGCCGTAAGATGTTCAGGAAGGTGCGGACGCCCAAAGGGCGCCCCTACAAATCGCAGCCGTGGGTTTGGCGGGACGCTGCTATTATTTCTCGTATTGTGCGAGTATGTGCTCCGCTACCTCGCGGCGCGTCTGGCGGTTGTTCATCGCCTGCTTCTCAATGTAGCGGTGAGCCTGCGGCTCCGTGAATTTCAGATACTTCATCAGCGCCGATTTTGCGCGGTTTATTACCCGTATCTCCTCTATCCTGCCGAGTACCTCGGGGCTCTCTTTCAGTCCCGACATACGGCTCAGATTCGCGCTTAGGAGGCGTATGTCGCGGCTGAGTGCCTCGCGGCTCACGGGGCGCGCGAGCACCGCTACGCCGTAGTCCGAGAGCCTGTCCGCGAGCTCGTCCGCTATCTCGGCGTGGCATATCAGTATTATCCCCGCGGACGTCTCCTCCGCGGCGACCTCCGCGAGCTCCTGACCGAATTCGTCACGCAGGGGCGTGCATATCACGATGAGGTCGGGAGCCGACTCTCCGCCGATAAGGCGCCGCGCTTCGCTCCCGCCCGCTATCACCGCTACCGAGCCGAAGCCCTCTATCTGCGCCGTCTGCTCGATGAGCGCGGCTTCCGCAGGGTCGGCTGAAACTATCATTGCTCTGTTCATCTTCCGCTCCGTTTACAGGTAATTGAAGTAAGCCTTTTCCTCAAATTCGTCCTTGTCCTTCGCGAGGCTGTACTCCTGTATCTGCGTGTGCAGGCGCGAAAGTATGCTGCTGCGTATCTCCTCGGGGAGCGTGCGCTTCACGAATTCGCTGCCCTCTGCGACCTCTACCGCCTCCGCGAGCGACATCGGCAGCTGCTCGAAGCCCGACGGTGTGTCGCCCTTCATCGTGCAGTCCATCAGCGAGCAGTCGCCCGAGCGTATGCCCTCCATGCCTGCGGCAAGTATGAGCTTGAAGGCGATATACGGATTGCAGGCGGCGTCGGCGGAGCGCAGCTCGATGCGCGGCGGGACTCCCAAAGCCTGCGGTATGCGGATAAGCTGTGAGCGGTTCTCGGACGACCAGTCCACGTACTTCGGCGCGTAGCCCATGCCGAAGCGCTTGTAGGAGTTCGTCGTGGAGTTCAGAAATGCCGTTATCTCGCGGATTCGGTTGAGGACGCCCGAGATGAAGCACCTGCCCTCGCGCGACATCTCCTCGGGCTTGCCGAAGATGTACTCGCCGTTCTTTTTGAGGCTGAGGGATATGCTCAGCGCGCTGCCGTGCTCGTTGCTGAGGGGCTTGGGCATGAACGACGCGAAAAGCCCGTTCTGCGCGGCTATCGACTTTACCACCGTCTTGTAGTGCGCCATATCGTCCGCTGCCGTGACAGGCTCGTTCTCGCGGAACTCTATCTCGTTCTGCGCGGGGCCGTGCTTGTGGCACGAGCTCTTGGGGCTCAGTCCCATCTCCTCGAGCGAGAGGCATATCTCGCGCCTTGCGTTCTCGCACTTGTCGAGCGGCGCTACATCAAGATAGCCGCCGTTGTCGTGCGGTATCTTCGTCGGCTCGCCCTTCGCGTCGAGCTCGAAGAGGTAGAACTCGCACTTCGTGCCCATTTCGCAGGTGTAGCCGTCGAGTCGGAGCTCGTTCATCGTGTTGATGAGGTCGCTTCGTATGTCGCCGACGTAGGCGCTGCCGTCGATAGTCTTGAGGCTGCAGAAGAAGCGCACGACGCGTCCCGACTTGGGACGCCACGGCAGTACCGAAAGCGTCGATATATCGGGCACGAGCAGCAGGTCGGAGCAGTGCTCCGCAAAGCCCGACGCGTCGAACGGTATGCCGCACGAAAACGCCCTTTCCAGCTCGTTCGGCATTATGGCAACGTTTTTCAGGCTGCCGAATATGTCACAGAATGTCAGTCTTATGAATTTAACGTCGTTTTCTTCGACGAATTTCAGTATCTCCTTCGGTGAGAAGCTCATATACAGGACCTCCTGTCTGATGTACTGTCTGATATTATAACATATAATGTGGAAAATAGCAAGATTTATGTTCGAGCCGTTAGCCGTTTTGTAAGGCGCGGGACGCCGAGGGCGGCGTCCCCTACATTTAGCAGCCGTAAGCCGTTTTGTAAGGCGCGGACGCCCAAAGGGCGCCCCTACATTGGTAAGGCTCGCGGAGAAAGGCTTGCCGTCTGTACGGGTAAGCGAGTTTACGAGCGACCGCGCGAACCGAAAAGACCTCCCGCGGCGGATACCGTGGGAGGTTCGGTGCAATG
>JAUMVH010000007.1 GCA_030530245.1 Ruminococcus sp. | reverse complement strand
AGATGACCTGCTCGCCCCGCGGGATATTCTCCTTCCCCTCAAAGTGGAGGTTGTACACTATGCGGAAAAACAGCCGCACAAAAAATTTAGCGATGTAATACATCTGTCTATTCCTTCCTGATGTGTTTTGTCATTCTGAAACGGCTGTCCTCCTCGTCGGAGACAGCGTACCCGAGCCGCTGATACAGGTACCTCGCCGAAGTATTCGTCCTCGCAACATGGAGCGAAACGGCGGGCACTCCCCTGCCCGCGGCGTACTGCTCGGCGAGGGCTATCAGCTCTGTGCCGATGCCTTTGCCGCGCCATTTCTCAGCCACGGAAAGGTCGTCGAGGTAGACGAAGTCGGGGTAGACCTCGACCGAAATATAGCCCACTGCCTCACCGCCTTCCTCGGCAACATATATCACATCGCCGCCGCCGAAGAACTTGCCGAGGTAGCCGTCCTCATAGCCGCTGATACCGTCAGCCCCGACGCTTGCGAGCATTGCCTCAAAAAGCCGCTCTATCGCAGGGATATCGCTCGGGACAGCCCTCCTGTATGTGACGTTCATCAACCTATCTTCGACTCGATGACCTTGACGATAGCCTCCGCGGACTCCTCAAGGTTGAGAGTAGTCGTGTCCACGAGGACAGCGTCCTCCGCCTGCTTGAGAGGCGATATCTCGCGGTGCATATCAGCGTAGTCGCGCTTGATGATGTCCTGCAATATCTCGTCATACGGCGGGCAGTCGGGCTTCTCGGCGAGCTCCTTGTAGCGGCGGTTAGCGCGCTCCTCAGCGGAAGCGGTGAGGAAAATTTTCACGTCCGCATTCGGGAGCACTACCGTGCCGATGTCTCTGCCGTCCATGATGATGTTGTTCTCGCGGGCTATTTTCTGCTGAGTCTCGAACAGGTACGCCCTTACCGCAGGGATAGCCGACGTGCGCGACGCCGCCATAGAGATAGCGGGTGTGCGGATAAGATCGGAGACGTCCCTGTCGCCGAGGAACACGCGCTGAGCGCCGTCCACGAAGCGGAGCGACACATCCGCGCCCGCGAGAGCCTTCTCGATGTCCTCGTCAGCGATGTCGTTTTCGGTAATATAGAGAGCCACCGCGCGGTACAGCGCGCCCGTGTCAACGTAGATGTACCCGAGCCTTGCCGATACCATTTTAGCGATAGTGCTCTTGCCTGCGCCCGCAGGTCCGTCGATTGCTATGTTGATAGTCTTCATTTTTATTTTCCTCCAATTATAATGTGTGCATTTTTATGCGGGACGCTGTCCCACGCCCTGCCAGAGGCTCCGCCTACAGCAGAGCTGCATATAGCATCACAAGCCAAATCAAAGATTTGGTGTGCTGCTTATCTGGACTCCGCAAGGGCTCTGCCCTTGACCCGCTGGGACTCTGTCCCAGACCCTGCAAAGGGACACAGTCCCTTGGAACCCGAATTCGCGTCGTCGCTCGCAAACTCGCTCACCCTGTACGAAAGACAAAGTTTGCTTCCGCGATTTATAGCTGTCAGGGATCGTCACCTGTTTTTCAACAGCTCCGCCACCGATATAGCAAGGTCGGTGATTATCGCTCCCGACGCTATGACCGAGAAGCCGATACACACGGCTTTCGGGAGCTTGTCGCAGAGCTTCCCCGACAGCGGGTGCAGCCAGTAGAAGTACCCGACCGCCAGCACGCCGAATATGGCGCTCGAGATAACGCTCGAGCGGTCGAGTATAGAGCCCCACCAGTTGCGGTACGTCCAGAACTGCCTGTGGAAGATGAACTCCAGCAGGTACGACGACCCGAGCTCGAATGCGGTAGTCACCACCGCCGCGAACAGGAAGACGAATACAGGGTGCCTGTCGCGCTCGCCGAGCATAGCGAGCAATATGAACGCTCCCACGGCGTATATCGGGATTATCGGCAGGTGGAGTATGCCGCGGTTGTCGAAGCGGTGGTAGAGTATATACACCGTCGCGACCTCGTACATCCAGCCGAAAAAGCCCGCGACCACAAATTCAAACACATAGCGGAATATCCGCTGCCAAGCCTCTCTTTTCATAAGCCCTCACAGGTTCAGCGCCGCCGCGTAGGCGGTCGAGAACGCTATTTGCAGATTGAAGCCGCCCGTATAGGCGTCGACGTCGATGACCTCGCCCGCGAAGAAGAGTCCGCGACAGAGCTTCGACTCCATCGTCCTCGGGTCGATCTCCTTCACGGAGACGCCGCCGCTCGTGACGATAGCCTCGTCGATGGGGCGGAAGCCGGATATCCTCACGGGGAACGCCTTTATCAGCTCTCCGAGCCTGCGTCTCTGCTCCTTCGTGATACCGTTGACCTTCTGCTCGGGAGCTATCCCCGACAGCCGCACCACGACAGGTATCATCTTCGCAGGCAGGAGCTTGCGTATGCCGTTGATGAAGTCGCGGTTGAGGTTTTCGGCGAAGTCGCGCTGTATCCTCGCGTCGAGCTGTTCGGGCGAGAGTGCGGGCTTGAGGTCGATGACGAGCCTGTACCTGTCAGGCTGCATATCGCGGATATGGCTGCTCGCGCTCAGCACGAGCGGACCGCTCACGCCGAAGTGGGTGAACAGCATCTCGCCGAGCTCCGAGAATATGCGCTTGTCGCCGTCGAAGAGCGAGAGCGTGACGTTGCGCAGCGACAGCCCCATCATCTCCGCGCAGTATTTATCGGGCGAGACGAGCGGCACAAGGCTCGGCTTCAGCTCGGTGACGGTGTGACCCGCGCTCTCCGCGAGGGTGTAGCCGTCGCCCGTCGAGCCCGTATTCGGGTACGACTTGCCGCCGCACGCGATGAGGACGCTCACGCTTCGGAACTCCTCGCCGCCCGCTTTAACTCCAACGCACGCGCCGTCCTCGATGATGAGGGAGCTCACGCGCCTGTGGACTATTTTCACGCCGAGCTGTTTGAGCTCGCGCCCGAGTGCCGCGACTATGTCCTCGGCGTTGTCGCTGACGGGAAAGACGCGGCTGCCGCGCTCGGTCTTGAGCGGGACTCCCAGCTCCTCGAAGAAGCTCTTGGTCTCGTCCGCGCCGAACATCGAGAACGCGCTGTACATGAACCGCGGATTCACGGGGATATTGCGCAGGTGCTCCTCTGTCGGGGAGTCGTTGGTGACGTTGCACCTGCCCTTGCCCGTTATGCGGAGCTTGCGCCCGATGTTGCCGTTTTTCTCGAAGAGCAGCACCGACTTGCCGTAGCGTGCCGCCCATACAGCCGCCATGCAGCCCGCAGCTCCGCCGCCTATTATAATAGTATCAGCCATCGGTCTCTGTCAGCAGCCTGCGGAGCTTATCGCGGACAGCTCCGCGCAGGTCGTCGGCGGCGGCGCGGTCGACGGAATAGCCGCCGTTGCTGTACGTCACGACATCGCCCTCGCGAGCCGAGCTCGGGAGGTGTGCGCGGTGGATATTGACCATGCCCTCGTCAGTCTCGAGCACGGCATAGTCGCCCTCAAATCTGTCGATAGTCATCTGCTTCTCCTTTCCGTCGAGACTTGCAGACTGCTTCCGTCCGACGTGATAACTATGTTTCCGCACAAATCGGTGCGGTAGATACTGTCAGTGTAGCCCGAGAGCCGCTTTATCACGGCGTCGGTCGGGTGTCCGTAGGGATTTTCGGCTCCGCACGAGATGACCGCCGTTTCGGGACGTATCACGCTCAGGAAGTCCGCCGTGCTCGACGAGCTGCTCCCATGGTGACCGACCTTGTACACGTCCACCTTTCCGAGCCTGCCGCCGTCTATCATCTCCCGCTCGGAGACTCCCTCAGCGTCGCCCGTGAATATGAAGCTCTCGCTCCCGTGGCGGAGGATAACGCCTACGGAGTAGTTGTTGAGGTCGTCGTAGTCACCGCTGTTCGGAGCGACAATCTCGCAGTGAGCGTCACCCACCGTGAACTCGCTCCCCGTCTCCGCCTCGCGGAGCTTCACGCCGTACTTCTGCGCCGCGTCAAGGAAGCGGGAGAAGTACGAGGTCGTGGGGATATCGTCGTCGGCGAGGTGAGGGATAATGAACTCCCCTATCCCGAACGAGCTGACGATATTGTCCATTCCGCCCATGTGGTCGGAGTGCGGGTGCGTGCCGATTACGTAGTCGAGCCGCCGCACGCCCATATCGCGCAGGTAGCTCACCACCTTCGCGGACTCCTCAGCCTCGCCGCAGTCGATGAGCATATTCTCCGTACCCGCGGCGATATATACGCAGTCGCCCTGCCCGACGTCGATGAAGTGCACCTGCATCTCGCCCTCGGCGGGATATATGGGCTGCTTCGGGATAAACGTCATGACGAGGCATACCGCTATGATAACTATGAAGAACAGGCTCAGTGCTTTTCGCCGCCTGTCTTTTTCCTTCCTGCGGGCTTTGACCTCGCGGCGGAGCTCCTTGCAGAGCTGCTCCCTGTCCTGTGTGATGTTCTTCGGTCGGGAGCGGCGTCCTTTTTCTGCCAACGTCTGTCACCGCCCTTCGCAGGAATGTCCTCCACGAGGCATTTTGGCGACGAGCCGATGAGGTCGTATCTCCCCGCCTTTTTCAGAGCCTCGAGAACTATCTCCCTGTTCTGCGGGCGGAAGTACTGGAGCAGAGCCCTCTGCATCGCCTTCTCCTTAGGAGTTTTCGGCACGTACACCTTTTCCATTGTATACGGGTCGAGCTCGGTGTAGAACATCGCCGTCGATATCGTCCCGGGGGTCGGGTAGAAGTCCTGCACCTGCTCGGGACGGATATGGTTGTCGCGCAGGAAGAGCGCGAGCTCTATCGCCTCGCCGAGCGTACTGCCCGGGTGCGAGGACATCAGGTACGGCACGAGGTACTGCTCCTTGCCCATGCCCTTGGTTATCTCGTAGAATCGCTTCTGGAACGCCTTGTACGCCTCGATGTGCGGCTTGCCCATCTTGTCGAGCACCACCGCCGAGCAGTGCTCGGGCGCGACCTTGAGCTGACCGCTCACGTGGTGCTTTATCAGCTCGCGCATGAACTCGTCGTTCTTGTCCTGCATGAGGTAGTCGTAGCGAATGCCCGAGCGTATGAACACGCGCTTGACGCCCTTCACCTGCCGTATCTTGCGGAGCATGGCGAGGTACTCGGTGTGGTCGGCTTTCAGTGCGGGACATGGCGTCGGGGCGAGGCACTTCTTGCCCATGCACAATCCCTTGCTGAGCTGCTTCTCGCAGGAGGTGTGGCGGAAGTTCGCCGTCGGGCCGCCCACGTCGTGGATATAGCCCTTGAAATCGGGCATTTTCGTGATACGCTCCGCCTCCGCGAGAACGGACTCCTCGCTGCGGACGGTGACTCGCCGTCCCTGATGGAGTGCGATGGAGCAGAAGTTGCAGTAGCCGAAGCACCCGCGGTTGTGGGTTATCGAGAAGCGCACCTCTTCTATGCCGGGGACGCCGCCCTGCGCCTCGTAGGACGGGTGCACCTGCCTCGTGTACGGCAGGCTGTAGATGTAGTCGAGCTCCTCGGTCGTGAGGCTGAGGGCGGGCGGATTCTGCACGAGCATCATCTTGCCGTGGCGCTGGATGACGGTCTTGCCGTAGACCTCGTCCTGCCAGTCATACTGAATCTTTACCGCCTTTGCGTATTCGGTCTTGCTCGTGCTGACCTGTTCGAGCGACGGGCACTGTGCCGCTCCGAGGGGAGTGTTCACGGGCTCGGTCATATAGCAGGTGCCGCGTATATCGTGGATATCGCGGATACTCTCTCCCGCAGCAAGGCGCGTGCAGAGCTCGCGTATCTGGTGCTCTCCCATGCCGTAGATGAGCAGGTCTGCCCCGCTGTCTGCGAGGACGGATGCTCTCACCGCGTCGTCCCAGTAGTCGTAGTGCGCGAATCGGCGGAGGGAAGCCTCCAGTCCGCCGATCGCTATCGGCACATCGCCGAAGTATTCGCGGATCTTCTGGCAGTAGACAATGACCGCGCGGTCAGGGCGCTTCCCCGCGACTCCGCCCGCGCTGTAAGCGTCGTCGGAGCGTTTTCTCTTGGCGGCGGTGTAGTGCGCGACCATGGAATCTATATTTCCCGATGTCACAAGGAAGGCATACCTCGGAGCGCCGAATCGGCGGAAGTCCCTGTCGGTATGCCAGTCGGGCTGAGCGATGATACCGACGGTGAAGCCGAGCGCTTCGACAAGGCGGGTGATGATAGCCGCGCCGAAGCTCGGGTGGTCAACGTAGGCGTCGCCCGTTATGTATATGAAGTCGAACTGCTCTATCCCGAGCTCGTCCATCTCCTTTTGGGTGGTCGGTAGGAAGCCCTCGTACAAGGTATCACCGCCTTTCACATTAACTTAAGCGCTGTCTTTTCAGCGAATTGACAGATCAAAATTGTTCTCGACGATCATCGTGATGAGTATCACTACGTTGAACAGCATAAAGCTGGCAGCTATCGCGACATTGCGCCAGAAGTCGAACGACGATACGCACTCCTTGCAGAGTATCACGCGCTTTTCCTCGGGGACTGCCATGCTGCCCATTCTGCTCGTGACCTCGGCGAGCTCACGCAGGAGCGCGAGAGTCTCCGCCTCGTCGGGACGGAGTATGCCCATAGCCTCCTTGTCCTGCAGGTCCTCCATGATGATATCGCCCGTCACGGGCTCTGCGCGGTCGGGCACGAGTATATCCACCGTCTTGCCCGCGACGAACTTCTTCGCGGCGCGGCAGGTGGTGACTATCTTATACGTGAAGCAGTTTTCGGCGAGCACAATGAGCTCGTAAGCCCTGTCGCCCATGAGGTCAACGCGCCTGTGGGACGTGACCTTGGCGGACATCTTCTGAGTGTGCTCGCGGTAGAATTTACGCTTTCTGTACGCGGCAAAAGCCGCCAGCGCCGCAAACAGCGCCGCTATACCGCAGAATATGACCAGCAGCATAATATCAATCCTCCTGCATTCTGAGCTTCCAATCGTCGAACTGCATTTTCGACATCAATACCTTTCTCGGCTTCGAGCCCTCGCTCGGACCGATGATACCGCGCTCCTCGAGCTCGTCGATTATGCGCGACGCTCTTGCGTAGCCGAGCTTGAGCTTCTTCTGGAGCATGGTAGTCGAGAGCTGTCCGTTGTTTACGGCTACCTCCGCCGCTCTGATTATGTAGTCCTCGTCGCTTCCGACCTCGAAGCCGCTGTCGGACGAGCCGCTCTTGTCGCCCTTGCCCGTCTGCGGAACGTAGTTCTCGACAGCCTCGATGATGTTGCTGTCGTACTCCTCCGACATCTGCGAGCGTATGAAGGTGAGCGTCTCGTTTATGTCTCTCGGCGAGGCGAAGCAGCCCTGTACGCGGATGGGCTTGCCGCTTCCTATCGGCATATACAGCATATCGCCGTTTCCGAGGAGCTTGTCCGCGCCAGCCATGTCGATGATGGTGCGCGAGTCGACCTGTGACATAACGGAGAGCGCGATACGGCTCGGGATATTAGCCTTGATAAGACCCGTGATAACGTCCGTGGTGGGACGCTGTGTAGCGACCACGAGGTGCATACCCGCGGCACGTCCCATCTGTGCGAGACGGCAGATATAGTCCTCGACCTCCTTGCCCGCAACGAGCATGAGGTCGGCGAGCTCGTCGATGAAAATGACTATCTGCGGCATGAAGGCGAGCTCCTCGTCGTCCTCGGAGAGCTCGTTGTACGACTTGAGGTCGTTCGCGCCCACCTCGGCGAAGATGTTGTAGCGCCTCATCATTTCGAGCACCGCCCAGTTGAGCGCGCCCGCCGCCTTTTCAGCCTGTGTGATTATGGGTATGAGCAGATGAGGTATGCCGTCGAAGACCTTGAATTCGACCATTTTCGGGTCGATGAGTATGAGCTTTACCTCATCTGGCTTGGCGTTGTAGAGCAGGCTCATGATTATCGAGCGGGTGCAGACCGACTTGCCCGAGCCCGTAGTGCCTGCGATTATGACGTGCGGCATCTTGGTGATGTCGCCGACTATGGCGTTGCCCGTGATGTCCTTGCCGACCGCGAACGCGAGCTTGCTCTTGGAGCTGCGGAACTCGGACGAGGAAAGTATCTCACGGAGCGTAACGTTGTCCTTGTTGATGTTCGGCACCTCGATACCCACGGCAGCCTTGCCCGGGATAGGAGCCTCGATACGCACGCCCTGCGCCGCAAGGCTGAGGCAGATATCGTCCTCGAGTCCCTTTATCTTCGAGACTCTCACGCCCGCGCCGGGCTGTATCTCGTAGCGGGTGATGGACGGTCCGCGGTAGATATTGCGTATCTTTACGTCGATGCCGAAGCTCTTGAGCGTGTTCACGATGTTGTCAGCCTTCTCGCGCATCTCGGCGGCAGCTTCCGCGGGATTCGAGCGTATCTCGGGCGGCGTGAGCAGCTCAATGCTCGGGAGTATGTACAGCTGCTGCTGAACGGGCTCCTCGGGCACCTCCTCTGCCTCCTCGGCAGCAGCGCCGTCACGCTTCGCCTTTTCGTCGGCAGCCTTGGTAATGAGGTTCTCGAGGTCTATGTCGATGTTAATGTCGTTTCCGCCGTCAGCGGGCGCCTCCGCGGGCTTAGCCTCCGCAGCGGGAGCGGGAGCAGCCGCGGCAGGAGCCTCCCTGTTCTCGTTCGGGAGCGGTATATCGAAAAACATACTGAATTCGTCGTCGCCGACCTTGCCCTCAGCTTCGGGCTGAGTCTTCACCTCGGCGGGAGCCTGCGCGTTCACCATAGCCACGGCTTCGAGGTCCTCGACGGAGCTGTCTGCCCTGCGGTCAGCCGTTTTTCTCACGCGCACGGGCTTGTCGGGAACAGCCGCGGGTTCGTCGTCCTCGGGGAGGTCTTCCTCCTCGCCCGTGAACAGCCTGCTCACGAATACGAACGGCGCGGCGAGCATTTTCAGGAACTCGATAAGGCTCTTTCCCGTGAGGAGCAGAGCTATCACGAAGAAGAGTATCACGGTGAGGATACGCGCGCCGAGCTTGCCCATCACCGACAGGAGCAGTCCCGATATGGGGAGCCCCGCGAGTCCGCCGCCCTTCAGCTGAGTGCCGTCGTAGTAGACCTTGGATATGTGCTCGCCGAGGCTGTGTCCGGGTATCTCCCCGACCATGAACACCTGTATCGCCGAGCATATCAGCAGGGTCATGACGATACCGAGTATCGCCCTGCCCGTGACGTTGTCGCGGTCCTTTTCAAGTCCGATGAGCACCGAGGTGTATATCAGCACCACGGGCACAAGAAACGCCGAGATACCGAATAATCCCAGCATGAACGTATGTATCCCGTGCCAGCCTGCCGTGCCGGGGATAAACGTCATCAGCGCTATAAGTACGCCCAGTGCGAACAGGATGACCGACCAGATACGGTTCTGCTCCTTGTCGTCCTCGGGCTCAGCGATATTTTCGTTAGCCTTTTTCTTCTTGGGCTTGCCCTTGGACGTGAGTTCCTCGTCGCGGAACTCCGCGCCCATGGGTGCTTTTTTCTTTTTTGCGGGCATTGCTTTGTCATCCTCCGATTGTTCTTTTATCCGAGAAAGGCTCTATATATAACGCCTTTCGGTATTTTCTATCATTTCATACAGACTGTCCATCGCGTCGCCGAGACTGCCGAGACAGTCTATCAGCCCGATATCTACAGCCCTTGCTCCGTCCACGACAGAGCCCACGTCGAGCACGAGCTCCTCCGTGTTCATCATCAGCCGCCTCAGCTCTCCCTCGGAGATATTGCTGTTGCGGGTAACGAAGTCGACTATCCTGTCCTGCATCTTGTCGAAGTAGGCGAGGGTCTGCGGGACTCCCAGCACCGTGCCGTTCATTCTGACGGGGTGTATCGTCATCGACGCCGACGGCACGATGAACGACTTCTTCGCGCTGACTGCGAGCGGCACGCCTATCGAGTGGCCGCCTCCCACCACGAGCGAGACCGTCGGGGTCTTCATACCCGCGATGAGCTCGGCGATAGCGAGCCCTGCTTCGACGTCGCCTCCCACCGTATTGAGGATTATCATCAGCCCCTCGACGCTCCTGTCCTGCTCGACGGCGACGAGTGCGGGGATAATGTGCTCATAGCGGGTGGTCTTGTTCTGTTCGGCGAGGACGTAGTGACCCTCTATCTGCCCGATGACCGTCAGACAGTGGATAAGGTGCTTGGTGTTCTGACCGCCGTTTTCCTCGGCGGACGCTGAAATAACTTCTTTTTCCATACTTCACGCTCCCATGTATTGATACAGACATAGTATCTCCGCACAGGCGCCAAAGTATACATTATTATTATATAACATTTTGGTCACAAAGTCAATACGCAACAGGCAAAAATCAGAGCGAGGGCTCTGCCCTCGACCCGCTGGGACTCTGTCCCAGACCCTGCCAAAGGGCGCAGCCCTTTGGAATCCAGCTTTCGTTGCCGCTCGCTTTGCTCGCTCAGTCTGTACAAAAGGCTGAGTCTGCTTTCGGCGGGAAGCAAAAATCAGTAAGGCTCGCGGGTACATCTACCGTTCTGAGCAGAGTAAGCGAGTTTACGAGCGTCCGCGCGAATCGGCAGCGCGGACACCGCGCCGCCGCAAAAAAACCGCCATCGGCAAAAGCCGACAGCGGTCTGCGTTTCATCAGTTAGTCTTTACCCACTCTTCCATTATGTCACTGCCGCCCGTCGAGAGGTAGCTGTAGTAAGCGAGTATCCTCGAAGCGTCCTTGGCGTCGATCTTGCCGTCGAAGTTGACATCGCCGTTCGCCTTCTGCTGAGCGATGAACGTACCCTCCGCACCTGTCGAGAGCAGAGCGTACTCCGTGAGCACCTTTGAAGCGTCCTTCGCATCGACCACGCCGTTTAGGTCAGCGTCACCGAGCTTGCCGCTTATGGGCTGGTCTGTGGCTACAACGAGCTTGCTTGCGCTGTTTGACGCAACGCTCGACAAAGTGCCGTAGGTATCGGAGGTGTAGGCATCGGATATACCTATCGTGTATTCGCCGTCCTCGAAATCATCGGGCACCCTGAACTTCACGGCAGCGACCTTCTCATTCTCGGTGAATCCCGCCGACTCGCCGTCCTGCTTGGCTGTAGCGATCTCGAGGGTCTCGGGGTTGAAGATGAGCTCCGTGCCCTTTTCGGTGGTATTCTTTGCAAGTCCGAGGCACTCGAGTCCCTCGGGCACATCGAGCTTGAACTGGAAGCCCGCCACAGTACCGACATCGCGACCGCCGATGACGATATCGACATCGAACGTCCTGTCCTCGTTAAGGGAATACGTCGCCTTCGTCTGATGAAGCGTAATATCCTTCTGTATTTCAGCGTCCTTGTCCACAACAGAAACGATAATCATATCGTCCAATAATGTCAGCGGTATATCATTGCCGTCGGCATCGCAGGCATAGGTGAAGCCGTTATTTATATCGAAGCTGTAATTCGTGCCTGCCTTTGCGTCGTCGGGTATCTTGTACTGATAGGTGACAACGGTATCTCCGCTCACTTCAGGCTTTACCGTAAATGCCGACTCGGCAGTATCGACATTGCCGACCATTTCGTGGTACGAGGCTATAGCTACGAGCTCGGGCTTCTCGGTGCTGAGCGTCCTCATCTTGACCTGCATACCGCCAATCTCATGATCCTTTCCGCCCCCATTGACAACAACGTCGATGTCAAGGTAATCGCCTGCCTTTACGAAATACGACTTCGGCTTGAGGCTCACACCAAGGTAGTCGTCAGCCATCGCGCTCGGAGCCGACGGGAGTATGCCTGCGCCCGACATGCATACAGCCGCCATTGCGGAAGCCAGTGCTTTTTTCATGTTCATCTGCAATTCCTCCTTTTAGGTCTTTGACATTTTCGTGCAGCGCTGTCAAAAAGGCCCGAATTATTATATACATTATAACACGCACGGCAGACAATATCAACACATAAATGTAAACTTTTTTCTGTTGACAGCACAGGGGCGGATCACGGCTCTGCGGCATATAATAAGCAGTACCGCAATGCCGACAGCGCTGCCCAACGTCAGGGGTGATAATATGAACAAGTGTATACTGGAAATGCCCTCCTACACCTACGCGCAGAAGGCTGAGAAGCTGCTGCGGGCGAAGGGAGTTCCGAGCGATATCAAGCGGCGCAGCACAGGGTGCGGATACGTACTGCACGTCCACACGGACTGCCGTGCGGCGGCGAATATACTTGACAGGTACGGTATCCCGTACGTCCTGAGGGAAAACGGCGGCTCGCCATGATGGTCAACTTCGACAACGCGGCTACCACCTACCCCAAGCCCGACTGCGTAAAGGCGGCGGTCGGCGAGGCTATGGACAGATACGGCGGGAATGCAGGCAGAGGCGGGCACGCGCTCGCGGCGGCTACCTCCGAGGCGGTCTATTCCGCACGCGAGGAGATAGCCTCGCTCTTCGGAGCCGAGCCCGAGAACGTCGTATTCGCCATGAACTGCACCCACGCGCTGAATATGGCGATACAGGGCATAATGGCAGAGGGCGGACACCTCATCATCAGCGGCATGGAGCACAACTCTGCGGCACGTCCCGCGGCTCGGCTCGCCGCCGACGGCAGGATAACGCTCTCGGTCGCGGAGGTCTTCCCCGAAGCCGAAAGGACGCTCGCGAGCTTCCGCAGCCTCATACGTCCCGACACAAGGGCGATAGTCTGCACCCTCGCGAGCAACGTCACGGGGCAGATACTCCCCTTCCGCGAGATAGGCAGGCTCTGCCGCGAGCGCGGTATCTGCTTCATCGCGGACGGAGCGCAGGCGTGCGGAGTCATACCCGTGAAGCTGTCGGACGGGATAAATATCCTGTGCACGGCAGGTCACAAGGGGCTTTACGGCATAACGGGCACGGGTCTGCTCATCACGGACGGGAGGTTCCCGATAACGCCGATAATGCAGGGCGGTACGGGCACGGACTCGCTGAGCCTGCGCCAGCCGACCCTCACGCCCGAGAGCCTCGAGAGCGGCACCGTCGGAGTCATCGGCATAATGTCGCTGAAGGCGGGCGCAGACTTTGTAAAGCGCACGGGTATAGCCAATATCTTCCGCCACGAGGAGGCGGTATGCCGCCGCTTCATGCGCGGGCTCAGCGGAGACAGCCGCATCACAGTATACCGCTCGCCCGCCGCTCGGTACGTGCCGATAGTGGCGTTCAACGTCGCGGGGCTGACCTCGGGAGAGGTCGCGGCACGTCTCGCCGAGGAGGGCTACTGCCTGCGGGCAGGCTATCACTGCTCGGCTCTCGCGCACACCCTGCTCGGCACGGAAAACGGCGCAGTACGGTTCTCGCCGTCGTATTTCAGCCGTGAGGAGGACGCCGCCGCACTTGCGGAGCTGATAAAAAAATTGTGATGATTCAGTGATAATGAAAAAAATCTATTGAAATTTTCTCGATTTGTGGTACAATATATATGATGGGCAGTGTATGCCGCCGCGGTCGGGCAAGCTCCCGCCGCGTGAGAAGTCCCTTCCGCGGAAGGGACATACATAGATATTTTTGTAGAATAAGAGCTTCTTCTCACAGGTCAGGCAGCGTGGGAAAAGGTCGTAAAAGAAAGGAGTTGGAAAGATGCCCTCGTTCAACGAAATACAGCATTCGTTCTTCAGTCTTATCAGCACCATCGAGCTCAAAGACATCGTAGACGTCGCCGTACTCGCTTACATAGTCTATCTTCTGATGAAGCTCATCCGCGAGACTCGCGCGGGTCAGCTCGTAAAGGGTATCCTCCTACTTGTGGCAGGCTATTTCGCCAGCAGCTTCTTCCAGCTGAAGGTGATGAAATATATTCTCGGTCACGCACTCGACATCGGTCTCATCGCGATGATAATCCTCTTCCAGCCCGAGCTGAGGCGTGCGCTCGAAAAATTCGGACGCACCAAATTCGGCGTGCAGCTGCTCGGCATAGGTATGCTCTCGGGCGACGTAAAGCAGCGCTGGGAGACCGCTATCGACGCGATATGCGATTCGTGCGTCGAGCTCTCGGCAAGCTGCACGGGCGCGCTCATAGTCTGTGAGCGTCAGACCCGTCTCGGCGAGCAGATAGAGACAGGTACGATACTCAACGCCACCCCCAGCAAAGAGGTGTTCGGCAATATCTTCTACCCGAAGACTCCCCTCCATGACGGAGCCGTCATTATGCGCGACGGCATGATACTCGCGGCGGCGTGCTTCCTCCCGAAGCCGCAGAATGACGCGGCTATCAACAAGAAGCTCGGCTCGCGCCACCGTGCCGCCATCGGCATGAGCGAGAACTCCGACGCCGTGATCATCGTCGTATCCGAGGAGACAGGACAGATATCCGTCGCGATAAACGGCGTGCTCACACGCGACTTCACCCGCGAGAAGCTGAAGGCTCTGCTCGAGAAGGAGCTCTTCGACGTCACAGAGGATAAGACGAGCCGCAAAAAGAAGATATCCTCCTGGTTTGAAAGGAGGAAGAACAAATGAAGTTCCTGAAAGGTTTCCGCGAGAAGTATATGCAGAGCAACCTCGCCCTCGCGATACTCTCGGTCATCATCGCCATATTCGTGTGGCTCATAATCTCGCTGACGCAGTACCCCGACTCGCAGAAGACGATAGAGCATATCCCGCTTTCGCGCGATATCAAGGGCTCGGTCGCCGAGAGCAACGGGCTGAGCATCATCTCCTCCGACGTTGAGGAGGTCACGGTGGAGCTCCTCGGAAGCAAGCTGCAGGTCGGCAACCTCAACAGCGAGAACCTCGAAGCCTACCTCGACGCCGATTCGGTGACGGGCGTGGGCACGCGGACGCTGACGATAAAGATACGCGGCGCGAGCAATATCAACTACGAGATAAAGTCAGTCAAGCCCTCGACCGCGACTGTCCTCTTCGATAAGATGGACACCCGCGAATTCAAGGTCGAGCCGCAGATAACGAACGTGTCCGTCGTGGACGGCAAGGCTGTCGACCAGAACGACATCACCTGCGACCCGTCAGTGGTGCGCATAACAGGTCCGTCGTCGCAGCTCGACAAGATATCCAAGTGCTACGCCGTATCGAACAAGGAGCTCAGCCTCGACAGCACCTACCTCGTATCGGCTGACGAGCTCCAGCTCTACACCGAGGACAACGCCCTCATCGACCAGTCATCGCTCAAATTCAGCGAGACGCACTTCGACATCACCGTTCCCGTGGTGACACAGAAGGAGGTCGAGCTGTTCGTCTCGATAATCGACGCTCCCGAAAACTTCGATACGAGCATAATCAAATTCAGCCTGTCGGCGGATTCGGTGCTCCTCGCCTGCAACAACAGCCAGACGGAGATACCCGATAGGCTCGATATCGGCAAGGTATCGCTCAGCGAGCTCAAGCAGGGCTTCAGCAAGATGTTCCTGCTCAGCAGCAGGCTCGAGGGTACGGAGCTCGAAAACGTCTCAAACCTCGAGGCAGTGACGGTGACGTTCAACGAGGACGACTTCGCGCAGAAGCCGCTCGTGCTCGACAAGAGCCGCATAAACCTCAGCAACGAGCCCGACAAGTCCAACTACACCTACGAGGTGAAGACTCCGCGAATGGAGATAACGCTTATGGGACCCGCGGACGTCCTCGAGGATATAACGCCCGAGGATATCGTGGTCGACATCGACCTGCTCAATGCCAATATCACATCGGATACGTTCAGCTGGAACGCCAAGTTCTCGTGCAAGAACGATAAGGTGTGGGTAGCCACGAATTCCAAGGTGACAGTAATGCGCGAAAAGACATGATAGACAAAGCGGACAGGAAAGCCTCCTGTCCGCTTTTTGTTCGATATACTGTCGCGAAGGCAGGCTTTTTTTGTACGATTTTCCGAAAATTTGTTTACCCTACGTAAAATCTATTGATTTTTTCACAATTTAGTTGTATAATTTTTCCTGTACATTTTTTGACGGGAGTGGTTTCCCGCGACACTACTGAATGATGAGGGAATTGGTCATGAAAAGAAAAAGCTTTATGGCGGCATTAGTCGCATTTGCGCTTGCCGCGACCTCTTTCACGACGGGCACAGGGCTCGTCTTCGCCGCCGACGAGAGCGGCACCGCTTACTCACTCGGCGATACCAACGGCGACGGCAGCGTCGACGCCAAGGACGCCTCCGAGATACTCGCCGAGTACTCGAGGCTCTCCACGAATCAGGCGGCACTCTTCACTGACGCGCGAGTGTTTGCTGCCGACGTCAACAAGAACGGAAAGATAGACGCCTCCGACGCGTCTGATGTGCTCGGGTACTACTCCTACATATCGGTCGGCGGAACTCTCAGTTTCACGGAGTTCCTCAGTGACCCGAACGCGGAAACGGGTACGACTACCACGGCGACCGCGGCAACGACCGCGCCTGCCGATACCACGACCACCGCGACGGTAACGACTGCCGCGACTACGGATACGCCGACCACAACATCGGCTCCCGTGACTACCGCGCCCGACCCGAACAGGGTCACCGAGATACTCCTCAGCCGCAGCAATGTCACGCTGAATGTCGGCGCAGAGGAGCTCGCCGCGCGTCTGACGATACTCCCCGATTCGGCTACCGACCTCAGCACCACGTGGTCGAGCAGCGATGAGAGCGTCGTTACTGTCGACGCCGACGGATTGCTGAAGGGCATCGCTGCGGGCACGGCTACCATAACCGTAAAGAGCGTGAACAACCCCGAGGTGACGGCTGAGATAAGCGTTACCGTGGCGGCTGAGACGACCACGGCTACGGCTCCCGCGGACCTGAAAAAGGTCACCTCGATACACCTCACCCGCACCGAAATGACCATAGAGAAGGGCACAGGCGAGCTCTCCGCGATAGTTACCATGCTCCCCGCGACGGCTACAGACCTGCGCGAGATATGGACGAGCAGCGACGAGAGCGTGGCTGTTGTCGACGGAGAGGGCTATGTTTCGGCGATCGCGGCAGGCAAGTGCACGATAACGGTGCAGAGCGCGAACAATCCCGCGGTGACGGCTTCGGTTGAGGTAACGGTAACGGAAAACGGTACCACGTTAGCTCCCGCGACGACGACCGAGTCCGCGACCACAACAACGGCAACAGAGTCCGCAACGACTACGACGACGGCGACCTCGTCCGCAGCTACTACCACAGCTGCCACAACTACGACTACCACCGCAACATCTGCGGCGACGACCTCCGCTGCGACGACGACCGCGTCGGAGACTACGACCTCTGCGGAGCCTTCGACTACAACTACCGCTTCAACTACGGCTGCGGAGTCGACCACGACGCAGACCACGGCTTCAACTGCCGAGACTGACACGACCTCCACTTCCGCGACGACCTCCACTGTCCCCGCTGACCCAAGCAAGGTCGCGGAGATAAAGCTGAGCGAGAGCTCGTTCAGGCTGGCGGTCGGCGAGAAGGTCATCTCCTACGTGACCATGCTGCCCGAGACAGCCGTTAACAAGAAGGAGATATGGAGCAGCTCCGACGTGAGCGTGGCTTCCGTCGACAAGTTCGGCAACATCACCGCCGAGGGCATAGGCGAGTGCGCAGTAACGGTCCGCAGCGCCGATAACCCCGATGTAACGGCAGAGATAAAGGTCAAGGTCGTGAGCGACACGGCTGTCCGCGCGATCAAGCTCAGCGACTATGTCCTCGAGCTGGAGATCGGCGAGCTGGGCATATCGTGGGTGACGATGCTCCCCGAGAAGGCGACGAATAAGAACGAGATATGGACTTGCTCCGACGTGAACGTAGCCACCGTCGACCAGAACGGCTGGATACTCGGCAGAAACGTCGGCGAATGCGTCGTGACGGTATACAGCGCCGACGACCCCGAGGTCAAGGCTGACATCATGGTCAGCGTCGTTCCCAAAGCTGTCGTGCGGAGCTACATTGTCGAGAACGAGACTACCTCCGAGCACACTGCGTTCTGCACGCTCTTCCCCAAGAAGGCGAAGGGCAGCTTCACCATCGAGTACGTCATAATGAATACCAACGGCAGCGTCAATACCGTGAAGACGTCGCCGCTCGCAGTACCGACTCTCACCTCCTACACCGCTTATATCAAGGGTGAGACGGACACCTTCGAGGTCTCGAGCTACCTGATAAACAACGATACGGGCGCGAGAGCAAGAATAGGCGTCTACCGCTTCTTCGACGGCGGACGTGCCTGCGAGAGCCAGATAGAGGACATCAACTACGCGTTCTTCCTCGTGGACGGACTTAAATCATAACAAAAAGCGTCAAGGGATAATCCCTTGACGCTTTTTTATTTGATATCCCAGATATTCTCCGCGTAGTCTGCGATAGTCCTGTCGGAGCTGAACTTGCCCGCGCTGCACATATTCAGCCACTGCCTGCGCGCGAAGGCAGTTCTGTCGGCGGCATAGTCGCCTATGCAGCGCAGCTTCGTCTCCACGTAGCTCCTTATGTCGCCGAGGAGGTAGTAGTGGTCGGGAGCGTGCCAGCTCGCGCCGTCGAGCAGCGACATATACAGCTCGCGGAAGTCGCCGCTGCCGCCGTCGGAAACGGTGCCGTCGATGAGGGAGGATACCACGCGCTTTATCATAGCGTCCTCGGCGAAAACGCGCCTGCTGTCGTACTCGGGGACGATACGCTCGAGGTCCTCGACTCTCGCGCCGAAGATGTAGTTGTTCTCCTCGCCTGCCTCCTGCACGATCTCGATGTTCGCGCCGTCGTAGGTGCCGAGCGTTACCGCGCCGTTGAGCATGAGCTTCATATTGCCCGTGCCAGAAGCCTCGGTGCCTGCGGTAGATATCTGCTCGGAGACATCAGCCGCCGCGACGAGCTTCTCGGCGTAGGAGACGTTATAATTCTGCACGAAGACCACCTTTATAAGGTCGCGGGTGTCGGGGTCGGAGGAAACTATGCGTCCTATCTCGTTGATATACTTGATTATCGCCTTCGCGCGCTTATACCCGGGAGCAGACTTCGCGCCGAAGATGAACGTCGTGGGCTTGAAATTCGTGATGGAGCCGTCCTTGATACCGTAGTATATCCACAGTATCGAGAACGCGTTGAGAAGCTGGCGCTTGTACTCGTGCAGGCGCTTTATCTGTATGTCGAAGACGGACTCGGGGTCGATGGTGACGCCCTCGCGCTCGCTTATGAAGGCTGCGAGCTGCGACTTTTTCGCCTGCTTTATCTCAACGAACCTGCCGAGGACTTCGCCGTCGTCCGCGAACTCAGCGAGCCCGCGGAGCTGCGAGAGGTCGGTCAGCCAGCCGTCGCCAATCTTCTCGGTGATGAGCCGCGAGAGCTCGGGGTTGCAGAGCGCGAGCCAGCGGCGCTGGGTAATGCCGTTGGTCTCGTTGCGGAAGCGCTCGGGATAGAGGCTGTACCAGTCAGCGAGGACGGAATCGCGCAGTATCTGCGTGTGAATCTCCGCGACGCCGTTGATGTGGCTCGAAGCATAGCACGCCATGTCCGCCATGTGGATGAGCTCGCCCTTGATTATCTTGATACGGTTCGTCTTGTCCTTCTGTACGCCATTCGCGTACATCTCCGCGATGAGCTCCTCGTTTATCTGAATGATTATCTCGTATATGCGCGGCAGTACCTCCTCCACGAGTCCGATCCACCACTTCTCGAGAGCCTCCTGCATTACGGTGTGGTTCGTGTAATTGAACACTTTTTTCGCGGTAGCAAGCGCCTTCTCGAACGTCCAGCCCTCGTTGTCGACGAGCTGGCGAATGAGCTCGGGGATAGAGATGACGGGGTGGGTGTCGTTGAGCTGCACTGAGATGTAGTCCGCGAGGTTGTCGAGCGTGCCGAAGCGCGCCTTGTGCTTGCGGAGAATGTCCGTCAGCGACGCACAGCTGAAGAAGTACTGCTGCTTCAGACGGAGCTTCTTGCCCTCGTTGGTGTCGTCGTTGGGATAGAGCACGCGCGAGATGTCCTCGGCGTATATCTTCTCCTTCGAGGCTTCGAGGTAGTCCTGCTTGTTGAAGGTGTCGAAGTCGAACTCCTTGACGGGCTCAGCCTGCCACAGACGGAGAGTCCCCACATTCTCCGTTCTACAGCCGAAAATCGGCATATCGTACGGCACAGCCCTCACGGTCTGACCGCTGTACTCTATGAGCACGGCGTCCTCGTCGCAGCGGCGCGACCACGGGTCGCCATAGCGTGTCCAGTCGTCGATGTCCTCGCGCTGGAAGCCGTCGACGATGGACTGCTTGAAGAGCCCGTACTTGTAGCGTATGCCATAGCCGTCGAGCGGCAGACCGAGAGTCGCCGCCGAGTCGAGGAAGCACGCGGCAAGGCGTCCGAGACCGCCGTTTCCGAGGGCAGCGTCCTCAATGACCTCGAGGTCTGCAAGGTCGAGCCCGAGCTCGCCGAACGCGGCGCTGACCTCGTCGTAAATGCCGAGGCAGAGCAGGTTGTTGAACACGGCGCGTCCCACGAGGAACTCCATAGAAAGGTAGGCGGCGCGGCGCTTGGAGAGGTGCTCCTCGCGCGCGGAGCTCCACCTGTCGGCGTAGAGCTCCATCACCGTCTCACCGAGCGCGTTATGGAGCTGCTGCGGCGTCGCGGACTTGATATAGCGGGGCAGTCTGCCCGTGAATTTCTCGATAAATAGCTTCTTATCCATAGTTTTTCTCCTTTAGTTAACTATTTTCCTATCAGTTATGTGCGGAGCTCCCGTAAGTGGATCCTTGAGGCTGTCGTAGTCCTCCTGCGAGACGCTGTCCACTAATATCTTGAAGATGTAGCCGAGCTCGCCGCGCTTGCCGTCGCCGCTTATGGAGCTGTATTCCTTCAGCTCCTCGGGCACCTCGATATCGTCCGTGACGTAGATATACGTCAGCAGCTCGCCGCCGTTATCGGCGAAAGCCTGCCTGAACTCGTCGTAGGACATATCGGTCGGGCTGTCGAACGGCAGAGCGGTATTGCGCACCTGTATAAAATGAACCTTCCCGCGCGGAAGGAGCCTGTGCATCGCCTCCCATGCCTCGTCGTAGAACTGCTGCTCATAGTGCGCGAAAACGTAGCTGTCAGCGGTTATGACGTCGGTGTCTTCCTTTCCGAGCGCACAGAACTCCAAGCCCTCGTCGTCAACGAGCGTATACGAAACATCGAGCACCTCGGGCAGCGGCTCACCCCACGACTCCCAAGCGACATAGCGGTCGACGAGCGTGAAGTCCCGCCCGTATTTTCCGCAAACCCTGTCTACCGCCTTCCATTCCTCGTCGGTCATCTCCGCGACCGACGGCGACGTGGTCACCTCTGCCGTGGCTTCCGTAGTCGCAGCAGTCGTAGTCTGTGCGGTCGCCTCCGCGGAGGCGGTAGTTGCCACCTCTGTCGCTGTCTCCGTCGGCACGGCAGACGTGCTCGTCTCTGCTGCCGAACAGCCCGCGAGAAGTGCCGCCGCTCCGAGCGCGAATACAAGCCGTTTCATCGGTTATACACCTTATTGAGCCTGCGAATTTTCTTCGCAAGCTCGGGCGTGAAGTCGCTCTCCTTCGTGCGGAACTGCCAGTTGCCGCCGAGCGTGGAGGGCGTGTTCATGCGGTCGCCGCGCGGGCTGTCGAGGAAGTCCTGCATCTGCGCCGCCGCGACCTGCGCGACGCTTCCCCATGCGGCGCGGATAACAGCCGCGGGTATCTCGCTCCTCTTGCGGACATTGAGGTACCTTTTCGCGAATTTGAGCGATCTCTTGTCCATGCCCGCGACCCAGCCGTTGAGCGTCTCGTTGTCGTGAGTGCCCGTGTACGCGAAGCAGTTGGTCGTGGTGAAATTATGCGGGAGGTAGGCGTTCTCCCCGTCCGAGAAGCCGAACTGCAAGACCTTCATGCCGGGGTAGCCGCACCTGTCGAGCATCTCGTGAACCTCGGGCGTGAGGAAGCCGAGGTCCTCCGCGATGATGTTGAGCTTGCCGAGCTGCTCCTCCGCGAGCCTGAACAGCTCGTAGTTCGGTCCCTTTTTCCACTCGCCGACGGTCGCGTCCTCGTTGCCGAAGGGGATGGTGTAGTAGCTCTCGAAGCCGCGGAAGTGGTCTATGCGCACGATGTCGTAGAGCTCCGTCGCAGAACGTATCCTGCCTATCCACCACTTGTAGCCCGTCTTCTTGTGGTAGTCCCAGTCGTAGAGCGGGTTGCCCCAGAGCTGTCCCGTGAGCGAGAACTCGTCGGGCGGACAGCCTGCCACGCAGACGGGGCGGCGCTTGCGGTCGAACCAAAAGAGCCTGTGGTCAGCCCACGCCTCAACGCTGTCGAGGGCGCAGTATATCGGTATATCGCCGACTATCTCTATGCCGCAGTCGTTGACATACTTTTTCAGCTCAGTCCACTGCCGCGCGAACTCGAACTGTATGAACTTGTAGAAGCCGATGTCGTTTTTGAGCTCCTTTTTCGCGGCGGTGACAGCCTTGCCCTTGTGCATGGCGAGGTCGCTCTCCCACTCATACCACGCCTTGCCGCCGTTCCTGAACTTGAGCGCCATGAAGAGCGCGTACTCGTCGAGCCAGTCCTTGTTGCCGTCGCAGAAGCTCCTGTACTCGGGGAATTTTGAGGGCTTGAAGCGCGAATACGCTATCCTCAGCACCTTGAAGCAGTTCTCGTAGATGACGCTGTAGTCGACCTTATCGGGCTCGCTCTCCCACGTGAAGCTCGAATATTCGTGCTTTTCGAGCAGTCCGTCACCCTCGAGTATCTCGAAGTCGATGAAGTAGGGGTTGCCCGCGTTCACGGAGAACGACTGGTAGGGCGAGTCGCCGTAGCTCGTGGGCGAGAGCGGCAGTATCTGCCAGCACTTGACGCCCGCGCTTTTCAGGAAGTCCGCGAAGGCGAAGGCGTGCCTGCCCATCTTGCCTATGCCGTACTCGGACGGCAGGCTTGATATATGCATAATTATGCAGCTTTTTCTCATGTGATGTACTCCTCTGTGTATAACTGTATAATCAGACCGCAAAGGCTCATACTATCTGTAAAGAGGTGTGATATGAAGCTTTCACGATATTCATTTGTATTCCTAATGGGATTTTTCCTGTACGGCTTTGTCGAGGTCACGGGCAGGGGCTATACACACTGGACAATGTGCATAACGGGCGGTATAGTGCTGACGGTGATATACACCCTCACGAACCGACCCGCGGCGTCGCTGGTGAAGACCTGCCTGCTCGGCACGCTGGCGATAACGCTCATTGAGTTTGCGGTGGGCGTGTTCGACAACATTATAATGGGCTGGCAGGTGTGGGATTATTCCGATATGCCGCTGAATATCCTCGGGCAGGTCTGTCCCCTGTTCAGCCTGTTGTGGTGCGTGCTGTGCATACCCGCGTACTATCTGTGCCGTTTGATAAATCAAAGATTTACAATTCGTAATTCGTAATGCATAATGCGTAATTATGGTGTCCGCTGACGCGGACGAATCTGAATTGAAATCGCGAAGCGATACCTCTCAATTACGCATTACGAATTAAGCATTACGCATTGAATTAATACCCTTCGGCTTTCAGCTCTGCGACGAGCCCCGTGTAGAACTCGCGCACATCGTAGTCCTCGATGTTCTCGCGCAGGAGGTCTATGACGTCGCCGTGGCTGATACCGCGCATATGCTTGTTCTCGACGAGGCGGTAGCGCCCGTGGCGCGCGCTCTCCTCCCATACGAGACCGTCGTTGCGCCCGTTCAGCTTCTTTATGAGCAGGTAGCTGAAACACAGCGGAAAGCCCGCCGACAGCGCGCTCCTCATCACGGACATACAGCTCCTGTACGATACGGCGGGAGAATCGGGCATCTCCTTGTTGAGCTCCGCCATGCGCGCGGCGCCGAGAGTCCGCACGCCCGCCATAAAATCGGGGGCGCTGTCTCCGAGCGCGCCAAAGATCTTGTTATACTTGTTCGCGATACCGTTGGCTATCTTCTCGGGCACCTTCCCGAGCAGGAAATCCACCATATCGCAGCCGTTATGCGGCGTATTGAGCGTCGTCAGCGTCGCGACGTACTTATCCATACCGAGGCAGCTTATCGCGTAGCGCGAGTCGAGCCCGCCCTTCGAGTGGGCGATGATGTTGACCTTCTCCGCGCCCGTTTCCTCGATGACCTGCAATATGGTCGACCTCAGCTCCACCGCGCTGTCGTGGACGGAGCGCGCCGACTGCTGCCTGCCGTAGTAGACCACGGCACCGTTGCGTTTGAGCGCCGCGGGTATCCTTCCCCAGTAGTTGAAGTGCTGCCAGTCGCGGAAGAAAATGCCGTGCACCATAATAATGGGGTATCGGGTCTTGCATATCTCGTTCTCGGCGCGGGAGTTGTCGAGCTCCGCCCTGTCCGCCTCGAACCAGTACTCACGGCGCGCCTTCTTGAAGAAGTGCGCGAGCACGAGCAGATTTATCGGGAACACCCACCAGAACAGGTACAGCAGCACATAGTCGAGCACCTTCATCTGCTTCGAGCCGATAGCCGTGCGTATTATGCCGATGGTGAAGGTCAGCAGCACCGCCAGCACAGGCATGACCACCGAGAACGTCTTTGCGACGGCTCCGCGCGGCGAGAGCACGAGGTACAGCGCGATTATTATCCACTCGCACAGTATCGAAGCCCCCGTCAGCCACGTAATGCTCAGTCCCCTCCTCAGCGAGCGCATACGGAAGCTTTTCAGCGGTGTTTTCTCTCCGCGGAAGAGTATCACGAGGTAGCCGATGCATATGGCAACAGTGAACACGACCCTCAGCGCGACGGGAACAGACGTACACGTCGTCCATACAGGGACGAGGTTATAGAATATCAGCAATACCAAAAGCTCAAAATATCTCATAATTTAGCCTCATACCTAAAAAAGAAAGGACTGTTGCACTATGTGCAACAGTCCGATTAGTATTAGTAGTTCTGATTTGAATCTGCGTTAAAGAACTGATTGCTGCTTTCTGTATAATAATCGTTTGGCTCGAGCGACATGAAATCGTCGTCCTCCATGTCGGGAAGTCTTGCTCCGCAGCGTCCGCAGAACTGGAAACGCTCGTTGACCTCAGCGTCGCACTTGGGGCATATCTTATAGCCTCTTATGCCGTTGAGCTCGAATCTCATCTTCTTTATTCTTCTGCGTCTTGTATCAATATCGTCGCAGAGCACCTTGAGGTTTGCGGGATCCTCGTTGGGGTTCTTGTAGTACTTCTTGCCGATATCGGTGAAGATCTCGACGATCCTCTCCTCCTCGTACAGAATCTTTCTCTTCAGGTTGTTAGCCTCAGAGATACTTTTGGTCTTATCTGTCAAGCCCTTGCTCGCGTCGCCGATTTTATCGAGAAGACCCATTGTTCATCACTCCTATTGTATTATATGCCGATCGTGCAGCAGCGAGCCCGCGGCCCCCACTGCCTCTGCATATCTATTATACAATTTCTATAAAAAAAAGTCAAGGGGTTTCATATTTTTTAATTCACTGTATCAAACGGGGAGCCCCAGCGAGCGGTTCGCTCTGCCGCTTGCTTCGCACGCTCACTTATTATGAACGGCAACAATTTTTCCGCGATTCATAGCAATGTACGGCTGCTTTCTGTAGGGGCGGATATTATCCGCCCGCACCCTCCCCATTTGTTTACGGCAACAATTGTAGGGGACGCCGCCCTCGGCGTCCCTTTAATCATGTTACTTCTGCACAAATTACAGGTGATGTTTTTATTCAAGCCTCCAAAGTTCCAAAAAACTTTTTCAATAATCAACGGTTTCCCATTGAAAAAAGGGCAATTCTGAACCTATTATAGAGGGGGCATAACAAAAGCGGCAGCCTTTAGGTCGCTCCCCTTAACGGATAATGCGGGCTACCGAGCCATAAACTTACGGCTCATATACGGTAACTGCGAATCCGCCAAAGGGGGCTCCCCTTCAAAGCTGCCGCCCCTTGTTACATTTCAGAGATATCGTTAGATGTCAGTCTTATGATACCGCCGCTCTCGAGAGCCGCATAAGCGGCGTCGTTGTCGTCGACGCGGATAACGAACGATACCGACCTGTCCGACTTTCCGAGGAAAGCGTAGAGGTACTCGATATTGACGTTCTGCTCGCCGAGGATATCGAGCACGCGGCTGAGCTGACCCGGAGTATCGGGTATCGTGATAGCTACGATCTCGGTCTCAGCAACGGCGTAGGACGCCTCCCTGAGCGTGTCGACAGCCTTTTCGGTGTCGTCGACTATCATTCTGAGAATGCCGAAATCCTTTGTATCTGCTATACTGAGGGCTCTGATGTTTATCGTATGGTTCTTGAGCAGCTTCATTACTCCCGTAAGCTGGTTCGGTTTATTGTCCAAGAATACTGAGATCTGTCTTACATATGCCATTGAAGTTCCTCCTTGCAGATATTGTTCCCGAAGGCTCGGGAATTACTTCTCCTCGTACATTACGAGAGCCGAGAAGTCCTCGATGAACTCGTTAACGTGAGTCTGAGCGTCGTGGCAGAGACCTGCCGATGTGCTGTACTTGATGTCGATGACCTTAACGGTAGCGATGAACTCGTTGATGTCGTTCTCGAAGTTAGCGAACTTCTCGTATTTTTCCTGAGCGGGCTGGAAGCTTGTAGAAAAGATTTTGATTTTCATAGTAATTTCTCCTTTAGTTAAAATGTATAATTCGTGACAGCTCTGCTGTCTGAATCACGTTACTTCTTGGCGGGCGTATCATGGAGCTTGCGCTTGTCGATGACGCGCACTGCCTTTCCCTCACTTCTTGCGATGGACTTGGGCGATACGAGGTGCACCTTGGGGTTGATACCGAGCATGGTCTTGATAGAGAGGGCGAGCGCGCGCTCCTGATCCTGCATATCCTTGACCTTGTCCGAGAACTGCTCGGGCTTCATCTCTACGCTGATGTCGAGGGTATCGCTGTTGTTTACGCGGTCGACCTCGATGATATAGTTAGGAGCGTAGCCCTCGGCGATGAGGACGGTCTCTATCTGCGACGGGAACACGTTTACGCCGCGGATTATCATCATATCGTCGCTTCTGCCCATGGGCTTCGTCATCTTGACGAGCGTACGTCCGCACGAGCACTTGCCCCTGCTGAGCACGCAGAGGTCGCGGGTGCGGTATCTCAGAAGCGGGAACGCCTCCTTGGTAATGCTTGTGAACACGAGCTCGCCGACCTCGCCGTCGGGGAGCACCTCGCCCGTATCGGGGTCGATTATCTCGGGGATGAAGTTATCCTCGTTGATGTGCATACCCGTCTGCTCCGAGCACTCGAAAGCGACGCCGGGGCCGCTCGTCTCGGTGAGTCCGTAGATATCGTAAGCCTTGATACCGAGCGACTTCTCGATGGTCTGACGCATCTCCTCAGTCCACGGCTCGGCTCCGAAGATACCTGCCTTGAGCTTGATATCGTCGGGAGAAAGTCCCATATCGTGGATGGTCTCGCCTATATATGCCGCATACGAGGGCGTGCAGCAGAGGATAGTCGCGTTAAGATCGCGCATGAACTGTATCTGCCTCTCGGTGTTGCCCGACGACATAGGCAGCGTAAGGCAGCCTACCTTATGCGAGCCGCCGTTGAGTCCGGGACCGCCCGTGAAAAGGCCGTAGCCGTATGCCACCTGACAAACGTCCTCGTTCGTGCCTCCCGCAGCAGTGATAGCGCGGGCGCAGCAGTTCTCCCACATATCGACGTCGTTCTGGGTGTAGAACGCGACCACTCGTCTGCCTGTGGTGCCGCTTGTGGACTGGATACGCACGCAGTCGCCGAGCGGTCTCGCGAGCAGTCCGTACGGATAGGCGTCGCGGAGGTCTGCCTTGCTGAGGAACGGAAGCTTGTGAAGGTCGTCGATGCTCTTGATGTCCTCGGGCTTTACGCCATTTTCGTCCATGAGGTCGCGGTAGTATTTCACGTTCTCGTAGACGTTCTTCACCTGCTTCACGAGGCGCTCGCTCTGAAGCTGTTTCATGTCCTCGCGGGACATGGTCTCAATTTCCTTATCCCAATATTTTTCCATTGGACTTCATACTCCTTATAATAAAATTTGCGTCATGCCTGTTATGTCATTTTATTTCAACTTCTATCAGGTTGCTGACCCTGATATAGGTCGAGCCAATGAATGCGTTGAGGTAGATGTGATACGTGCCCTTCTCGCTGAAGAGCCACGCTGCATCGTACTCGGTCTCGTTCTCCGCGAGCCTGTCGAGGAGCTGAACTCCGTCACGCTCGAATACCCAGCCGAGGTTGCGGAAGCCGTCGTGCTCGTCGCGGGTGAAGACGTAGCCGTCCTTCATCTCGAGGCGGAAGGTCTCGGTGACGGGCGTCTCCGCGACTGTCTGCTGCCTGTACGAGAAGTAGCTGTTCACCTTGCCGTTGACGGTGACGTTCTCCACTGAGCAGTCCTTGAACGCGGTGGCAGCCTCTCTGCCGATGATAGTGCCGTAGTCGTCGCTGCCGCCCTCAACTGTGCAGTTTTTCAGGCTTATGCCCGACCACTCCTGCGTGATGTATATCTCGCCGCCGACTATGCCCGTGCAGGCGGTGCCCCTGACGTAACATTCCTCGAAGCGTATATCCTTTACATAGGTGTTCAGTCCGTAGCCGATGAAGCCGCAGTTCTGATACCCGAGGTCTATGTTCATGCCGCGGATAGTGTGGCCCTTGCCGTCAACAGTACCCGAAAATGCGTGGTTCGACGCGTTATACCAGCCCATAGGCTCCCAGTCGTAGCCCTTGAGGTCGATGTCGTCCTCGAGGGTGACACTTACGGACGCGTCGTCCTTGTTCACGCCGTTTACGTAGTAGACGACGGAGGCGAGCTGCTCGGGCGTAGACACGCGGAAATCGGGAGCATTATCCACCGCCCACTGCTTATCCGCGAGCTCCATGATACTGCC
>JAUMVH010000006.1:25451-28922 GCA_030530245.1 Ruminococcus sp. | reverse complement strand
AATGTGGGAAAGGAGGGGAACTATGGCAGGCGGAAAAAGCAACTGGAACGACGACCCGATAAAGAAGAACGGAGTCATCTGCGGAAGAAAGACGTTCGATATATCCGATAGGAGCGAGCGTACGCTGTGCGCTAACGAGCTTTTATGCAGACAGTTTTTAAAGGACAAGAAATCAACTTTTATAACAAATCTGGTAGTTATCGAACCCGAATCAGTTCAGCTTCTGCTTGATGAGATAGATCCCGACAAGGTGCGCTGTGATTTCTGGGGAGAACGGGACAGGCTCGAAAAAGAGCTCGGTTCGCTTTCGGGAGAGGTTACTCTGTTCATAGAGCTTGGCACAAGTGACACAAAAGCTCTCTTCAAGGATTATGCGATGGATTTTTCACATCACGAATCCGAGATATTGTCGATAATACAGCGTCTGTTTGAAATGGTCAGCGTGATGTAGAAGATAGGCTTCGTCAATACGGACATAAAAGCCGATAATCTCATTTATTCCGAGCGTGACAACGAGCCCTCGCTTATAATGAACGACTTCGATACCTCGTTTATTTTGAACACCGACAAAGGGATCCGTTTCAAGTCGATCGAGAAGCACCCGTTCACGGAACCCGCTCCAGAGCTTGTTGGCTGGCACGCCGAGAACAGAGTCGGCAACTGGACTGATATGTTCATCGCGGGTATACTGGCATACAGACTGCTCAACAATTTTGAATATCCCGAAGCGTTTGTCAACGCAAAAACGGGAATAAGTGATATCACCGAGCGCTATTTCGAGTATCAGCGGCTTTTCAACAGCTTAGCCGAGGGGGAAGCTGTTATTGAGCCTCCCGCGAACGGAAGCGAGGAATTAAAGGCTGCTATCCTTGATACCTTGCAGATATCTCCCGAAAAGCGGTCTGATGCAAATAAGGTCCTGAACGTTATAAGCCGCGATGTTGATAAAACGAGGGAGTACAGCGGCAGCTCTGCGGGAAATGACATTGGCGACGGTAATTCCGAGATCATAAAGATAAGCAGCTCAAAAAGGCGGTCGCACTTATTGTACACACTGTATGCTCTTCCGTTTGTAGTATTTATGGGGGTTCTTACATTCATGATCGCGAATCAATTCCACAACGGAATGGATACGGCACATGAAGACGAGCCGCCTGTTGTTGTTGCGGAAGAAAGCACCGTGACAGATACAAGCTCGGGTCCAACAACTGAAGCATATTCCGAACCTGCCACTGCTGCAATATCGACGGAGAGCAGCAAGGCAACGTCCGAAGCCGCCACCGAAACAGCAAAAACAACGACCAGGACTGCTAAGGCGACTCAGGTCAAAGGCCGCGAAAGTGAAAGCGAAACGGAGCCTGATGAATCGCCTGAGCCGATAGCCACACCGTCGGAAGAGAAGACGGAGAATACCGCCGAGCCGCAGACAGAAGCTCGCTCGCCGTTTGCATATCGGGAAGCAGAGATTGACGGGCAGGGGATATTCACAAGTGTTTCTGGCCTCGAAATAGTCGGTTATTACGATGAGAGCGAGATGCCTTCCTGCATTGAGATACCTGAAACAATAGATGGTCAGAAGGTCGTGAGCATAGCTGACGAAGCGTTCTGCGGCTGTGATATCGAAGAGGTGGTTATCCCTGACAGTGTAGTGAATATAGGTGAAAGAGCGTTTTGCAACTGTCCTGTGCTGTGGAAGATAACGCTCGGAAAAAAGGTTTCCATGATCGGTGAGCAGGCGTTCTTCAACACGCAATATTCGGGAAGCCATGATGAGCGCGAGATCACCGTCACCAATCCGAGCCACATGAACTGCGAAAGGTTCTTCGGTGAACAGTGGGACGGAAGAGAACACGATTATGTGCTCATATTTGATTATTGATGATTATCGGAGGGAACAATATGCTTACAGATATCACGGGCACCGAAAAAGCGATGTTCCGACGCGCCGCTACTCAAATGAGTCCTGACGACCTTTACGACGGTCTTGCGCAGATCTTCACAGGTGCCGACAGCGTTAAGGTCAAAAGCTTCAGGGAAAAGATAGTATCGAGCATCGACAATGCCGAAAAGGACGACGCATTTATTGAGAAATATGCAAGGGGAGATATAGATAAGCTCATACCTGTCGGTCCATATATGGAAGACAACGGTATTTCCGCGGATGATAAGCAGCGCAAGGAGCTGTTCAGTCTCATTCATCAGTATATTATCGGGCAGCTGCATATAACAAAATGCTTTAAGTATATCGAGAACACTTTCCCGCTTTGGTCAAAGCTGAAAAGGCTGCTCCTTCAGACGCGCCGCGGGACTGATATGAAGCAGTGGGAATATGCTGCCTCACTGTACAAATGGTCGACAAAAAAAGATGAAGCCGCCGAGCATTTTCAGAACGCTGCGAACTACAAGCAGCTCAACAACTACATAGTTGCCGACGCTGTTTCCGTGCTTGTGGATTCGGCGATAGAAAACGCCCAGTTCAAAAAGACCATAACTCAGGAGTCGAAGGGAAAAGGCTGGTTCCCGTACGGACTGGACTATCCTCCGAGACAGCATATAGTCGAAAAAAAGACACTGTTCAAGCTCGCGTACGGCTTCGGACTGTCGAGCAGGCAGATGGACGAGTTCTGTGAGGGCTCGGAAAAAGGTGCTCGGAACCCGTTCGATTTTGAGGAGAATATGTTCCGCTTCGGATTGGAATACGGTATACCGTTCAGAGACATATTGAAAGTAGTCAAGGAGACGAAAGCTGCTGAGCGTGAAACGACGTATACCTGTGAGCAGGCTTGTGCCATGATAGACGACTTCTTTGACAAAAACAGCTCTGACGGCAGCACTCAAAAGCTGATGGATAGCTACATCTCCCTCCTGCGGGAAATAGGCAGCTGCGACATTGACTCCCACAGAAAAGCCTGTGCTCGGGAAGCGTTGTCCGGGCTCCTTGAAAAGGTCAGTGTCAACAAGATTAAGGAATACTACGCCTACAACATAACGTCTATGGATGACCTTATATCGGAGAGGTACTACTACGAGGAAACAAGGTATAACCAGTCGGAGGCAATGGAAAGCACGCGCTTTTCGATAGACGAGCTCGGTCCCAAGGAAAAGGAAAAAGCGATATGCTGCATCTGCGACGGAAAGAATGTTGCGCTCCGAGACCTTTCGTCGAAGGCTTTCACAAGGGAAAGGGTAAATCATATCCTTAAAGGTGACATAGACGAGATAAACCGCGATGATATCCTCAGAACGGGTTATCTGTATGCACTTGTCAGATTCATCAACGGGGAGATATCCGAGAATGAGATAGTAGGAGCGTTTGAGGAACAAACGAATCCTATGCTCAAAGACTGTATGTTCCATAAGCTGCATATGACATTCCCGCTTGACGCGCTGATGTATCTGTCGCTCCTGTCGACTAACAGGTGCATTCCCGAGGTATTTCAGGTGTTCTTACCTGTCAGGAACAAGAAGGAA
>JAUMVH010000006.1:0-25441 GCA_030530245.1 Ruminococcus sp. | reverse complement strand
GATAGCACACTATCGCTCCCCGATCGGGGAGCGATTTTTTTATCACGTTTCGCCGTTTACAGCAAGCACTCCCCAAATAAAAATTTGTAAATAAATGCTGATATATATCGTTTTTATATTGACATATATGATATTTATTGCTATAATCATAGTAACAGCTGTGTGATGAACAGGTGAAAACGCTTTCGGGCGGCTTGATACCGTTTCCACATTGTCTGACACCACCGAAAAGGAGTGAAGCAGATGACACGAATAAGAAAGTCGCTATCCGCGCTCGTTGCGGCGGCGGTCATCGTAAACGCGGCTACAGTCGTCGGTTTGCCAACGCGGTCGGCGGTCAAGGACTTCGATACGACCTATAAGAGCATAATCGACGGCTGTCTCGGCTACGTCATCAGTCAGGAGAACGAAGACGGAAGCGTCGGGGACTCCTGCCTCGTGAACGACACGGCGGACGCGCTGTACATTTATAATGTAGCCGCCCCCGACTACAGCACAGCCGCGTGGAACACATGGGCATACGCGCACAATCAGCAGTCGCAGACCGACGGCACAGCGCGTATCGCGGCGGCTCTTCACGACTGGCGCTACATACAGCCCATAATCACGGAGCAGCAGAATCCCGACGGAGGCTGGGGACTCAACAGCGGCTACTCGAGCGATGTGCTCGATACCCTGTTCGTGCTCGACTATATGGCTTTGCGCGAGACTTCATCGAGTGCTGACAGCTGGATAGTTGCGCACGGACTTCCCGCGGTAGAGTATATGTTCACGCAGATGAATGACGACGGCTTGTGGTCGTACAATGCGAAGTCGGGCTCGGACGATGTACTCACGGCTATGGCTGTCTGCGACATCAGCAAGGTGCAGCAGACCTCCGCACAGGGCGCAAAGGAAAATGACGAGCGCCTCGCGAAGGCAGTTGAATACATGAGGGGCAGCCTCACCTCGACCTACACCGACGAAGAGCTCGAATACCAGCTCTGGCGCGACCTCGCTCTCATGCAGTACGACGGCGGCGCGGACACCATGCAGCTCATCGGCAAGCTCGAAGCCGCTCAGCAGGAGAACGGCAGCTTCGGGGACAGCATATCCGCGACAAAGCTTGCGGTAAGGCTGCTGAAACAGCTCAAGGGCGACAGGCTCTCGGAAATACTGTCGTGCAAGACCGAGCTCAGCGCGGAGAAGTGCGAGTACGGTCAGAGTGTGACTGCTACGACGAATATTACCTATACCGCTAACTATGAGGCGGCATATCAGCTGAAAACCACCGTGATGAACGGTGAGGACATATCCTACGAGGGCAGCGTCAGCGTGACGCTCGACCCGAATGCGGAGTCGGTATCCGTCCCCGCCGCAACGTTCGACCTCATTGAGGCGAAGGACAACGGCATCAAGGTGCTGGTCGACCTCTGCATGGACGACAGGACGGTATGGCACGAGACTATCGAGCTCGAAATGACCCCCGCAGAGGTCATCACCTACTCGACTGAGGTCAGCGGCGCGGAGCTCGCGCTTGACAGCGACTGCGTACCTGCGGGCGTTCAGGCGAACGTCAGCGCCAAGGGAAGCGTGTTCTACGCGACGAATACTCCCGCGGCGGCACAGCTCAGGCTCGGACTGTACAGGAACGGCGAGCTCGTGCAGGAGAACACTGCCGACTGCGTGCTCGACCCGAGCAGGAACGTCGTATCGGCGGAGCTTCTGAAGGCGGATATCAAGTCCGACAAGGCTGAGAAGTTCGTGTTCAAGCTCGAGTGTATCTACGAGGACAAGGTAGTCTTCACGGACGAGAAGACGTTCGAGGTCATCGAGTGCAAGGCAGTCGAGCCGACTACCGAGCCGACAACGGAGCCCTCGACAGACCCGACCGCTCCCACGGGCACAACGGAGCCCTCGACTGAGCCGACGACAGAGCCTCCCGCTGAGGATTTCTTCGACGTGAAGTGGTTCAGCCCCGTGCTCAGCGACCTGATGCTCTACGCTGACACCGAAAACAGCGTTGACGGTCAGGTGGGTATCATCTACGATTCAAACGTTGATTTCAGCGGCACGGTCTCCATAACAGCCGTCTCCGACGGAAAGACGGTCGCTGAGAACACCGCCGAGGTCGAGCTCCCCGCCCAGTCGCTCCTTGAGAGCACAGGCACGATCGGAAGCGGACAGTCCGCCGCTCTGCCCAAGTTTGAGACTGAGCAGCTGATAACCTTCGCTCCCACAAATGTCGGCACGACCGAGGTCACCGCGACTCTCTCGGACAAGGACGGCAATGTCATAGCAACGGCAAAGAAGACCGTCACCGTGATAGCAAAGCCCGTTCAGGACCTGGTGGTCAAGAGCACCAAGAGCAAGGACGGCTCCTACGTGTCGCTCAGCTGGAACAACGTCAGCAACGAGCACGAGAACTACACCTACCAGCTCGAGAGGCGCGAGGTCGGCAAGTCGTGGGAGGTACGCCCGATATGGAACGAGGAGGATTCCATCAGAGTCCTCAACATCTACCCGTATGTGAACAATTTCGAGGGCTGGATGAAGAACGCTCTCGAAAATGAGGATATCCCCGCGGATAAGAACATCTTCGACGTTGAAGCCGTGTACATCGACGACTTCAACAAGGAGCCCGAGAAGTACATGAAGAGCGAGGACGGCACATGGCTGTTCGACGTCATATTCTTCGGCACGTGGGACTGCAACAACCGCAAGGACCTCAGCGACGCATCATACGAGGTAGTGCAGGCATTCGCGGACAGCGGTCACGGAGTGCTCTTCGGCCACGATACCATCTGCACCAACTTCGGACACTACAACTTCGTAAAATTTGCCGACCAGCTCGGTATCAAGGTCATCAGCGATACGTCGGTCATCGCGACTGATTCCGTATCCGTTATCAGGCTCGGTACTCTCACGAACTACCCGTGGACTATCCGCGGTCAGCTCAAGATACCGTCCACACATTCCTACGGTCAGTACGTGGGAGGTCCGTACGACGCGACGGAGTGGATGGAGCTCAACGCCGAGCACCGCATCGACCCCGACAGCGGCGCACACTCCAACTTCTACCTCGTAACGAAAAAGAACCTCGCCATGATACAGACGGGTCACAGCGACGGCGCGGCTTCCGACGACGAGAGGAAGGTGCTCGCCAATACGATATTCTACCTGTACCAGCTCTCGAAGGCTACGACGGCGAAGGACAAGTCGTTCTACGACCTTGCCGCTCCCGACGTGCCCAAGACTACGGTGGATTCGGCTGATTCAAAGCACACGGTAAGCCTCGCCTCCAAGGACAACGGTACTACATACGAGTACAGCATTCTTGCGGTGCCGAATTCCGAGGGCGGGAAGCAGATAGCCTCCAATATCACCAAGCACGAGGCTATAAGCGGACTTGCGGGCTTTGTCTGCGCATTCAGCACCTCCGCGGAGCCCGACCCGACGCTCCTCAAATACGACGAGACGGGCGAGTTCGTACAGAACATCATCGCCGCGGACGCAAACGGAAACGCTACGTTCAGCTTTGCCGAGTCCGAGATGACGGGCGATTACCTCCACGTATTTGCTGTAGATAAGGCAAATAACGTGAGCGGGGAGACTGTCGTGCCGTTCGGCAAGCTCAAGGTCACGGCGGCTATCAGCACCGACAAGTCGGTATATCTGCCGAACGAGAAGGTGGCTGTCACAGCCGAGACTGTCGCTAATCCTTACGGTATAACCGCGGACTGCACGGTCGAGATACGCGACGAATACGACAACCTCACAGCCTCGCTCGTACAGCTGGAGGCTCAGACTCTTGCCGCGGGTGCGAAGGTGCCCTACAGCGGCGAGTGGACAGTTCCCGAGGCGCTCTTCGGACGCTACAAGGCGGTCATCACATGGACGCAGGAGGGCAGGACTGTAGCCGCTGCCGAAGCCTTGTTCAAGGTCACAGGCGAGGAGAGCATCGCTGATTCGATAGCGAGCGACAAGAAGGTATACAGCCTGTCAGACCCGATAAACCTCAGCAGTGCGGTCTACAACAAGAGCGTGAACATCGTCGAGAACGACCTCACGCTGAAAATAACGGTAACGGATTCGGAGAAGAACCCCGTTGCGGAGTATAGCCGCGGTATCGCGTCGATGAATCCGAAGGCTGATATCAGCTTTGCGGACGCGATAACCCCGAATACGCTCAGGGCGGGCGATTACACCGCTGTAGCCGCGGTATTGCAGGACAACAGGGAGATAGCCACCGATTCGGCGCAGTTCACGGTCGAGGCGCCTGCCGAGTGCTACGCGAAGGAGTTCGCGGTCGGCAACGGCTTCTACTTCAACCACGACGTCAGGGAGTTCGACAAGAGCATACTCAGCGGTATGAAGATAGTTACAAACAAGGGCGGCAAGTCCGAGGAAGCCGATATCGACCTCGCGAGGGTGAAGCTCAAGGGCGTCAAGAACGGCGGAAGCTGTCCGCAGGACGTATACGACGAGACACAGACCGATTTCATCTACACTATAGCAGTTTACTTCGACGACGAGCCGCTGAAATACGAGGACGGCTCCGACGTGACATTCAGAGCCTTCATCGGCGTGAAGGGCGATACCGACTTCGATAACAAGGTCGGAGCGAGCGACGCGACGAATGTGCTCGTGTACTACGCGAAGCTCTCGACGGGCGGAGAGGCGGAGTCTACGCGCTTCTCGGCAGGCGAATACATCGCCTCGCACGCGGAGACAGCCGATGAGCTCGACGAGTTCGCGGCATTCCTCGCGGACGTTGACCTCGACGTTTACTCCGAGGGCAACTACAAAATGCGCAAGACCGAGCGAATGATAAACGCTACGGACGCGAGCTTCATACTCAAATTCTATTCATACCTGTCAACGGGAGGCACCGACAAGAACAAGGGCTGGAACAGCATTATCCCGAACAGGGAAGAAAAAATGACACAGGCGAACGGAGGGGACGTAAAATGAAAAAGAACATAACTTCAAGGATAGTTTCATTTGCCGCAGCAGCTGCTGTTTTTGCCTCCGTTACGGCTGATACGGTCTCGGCTCCCGAGCGCGTGAAGGCTCCGAACGGGGACATTTCCGCCGACCTCACCGCGTTCCCCGCGGTCAATGTATCGCCTCTTTCCGAGGATAAGGGCGACGAGCCGAAGGCTCCGACGGACGAGGGCGCGCGTGCGCTCGAAACGCTCCGCACCGCCGTATCCGACAAGAACAGCGTGGACACCATCGCGATGTGCAACGAGCTGACAGAGCTGCTCGAATCCGAGCTCGCCGCGGCTGAGTCCTACATGTACGACGGCTCCGACCCCGAGCTGATAAAGCGTCAGGAGAGCTTCGAGAATGCGGTCAGGACGAACGCTGAGACGGCGCGGCTGTCGCTGTCGAATATCCGCAGAGGTATCGGCACGCAGAGCGACTTCGACGCGCTCGACAGAGTGTTCGGCGAGAGGATAGCCTCTCACAAGTCGAATGCAACGGCGAATATCGTCGGGGAGAATGCGGCTCCCGCGGAAGCCGAAAGCACCGATACGGCGGCGAGACCGTCGGCTCCCGCAGACCCGCCCACAGCGGAGGAGCTCGCATACGCTTCCGATACCGATATCCCCGACAGCGTGAAGGAGCTCGCAAAGGAGCTCGGCAGCGCTCAGGCGATATACAGCTTCGTCAGAAACAACATCGCATACGAATCGTACGCAGGCTCGAAAAAGGGCGCGTTCGTGACTCTCGAACAGCTCGGCGGCAACGATCTCGACCAGGCTTGCCTGCTGATATCAATGCTGAGGGCGATAAACATTCCCGCACGCTATGTCTCGGGAACTGTCGAGCTCACGGCTGAGCAGGCGGTCGCGATAACGGGAGCGTCCGACGCCGAGAGCGCGGGACGCGTGCTGTCGGCGAGATACAAGGACGTAAAAAGCGTGACCAATAACGGCAAGCTCACGGGCTACCGCATGGAGCAGACATGGGCTGAGGCTTATGTGCCGTACACCGACTACAGAGGTGCGGGCGACGCCAAGGGCGAGAGTATGTGGATACAGCTCGACCCGAGCTTCAAGGAGCTCAAGGTCACAGAGCAGGAGCTCGGTCTTGACCGCAGCGAGAACAGTGCGGCGCTCATGCGCGATGTAGAGGCGAAGGCGGAGATGTACCCTGCGCTCTACCGCGAGGACTACACCTATACCAACAGCATTAAGGTCTTCTTCCGCAATATCATCGAGACGAACGAGACCTACCTCCCGCTGTCACTGCCCTATACGGTGATATCGGTGGAGGAGAGGTTCACGGTCATTCCCGACAGCAAAAAGGACAGACTTTCCATTGAGATAGGCGGCGAGAAGCTTCTCGACGCCGACCTCCCCGACCTCTACTTCAAGCAGATAATCGTATCCTACGAGCCCGCGACCGATGCGGACAGGGCTGAGATAGAGAAGTATGAGGCGATAACGAAGGTGCCGACCTACCTCGTCAACGTAGTACCCGTCATCACGGTCAGCGACGAGGAGGGCAAGCAGACCTACGTCGGCAAGAACAAGGCTCCGCTCGGCTCTATGCAGCAGATGATGACCACAGTCACCAACGAGGGCGGCACGACGATACTCGACGACGACGTTTTCTGCGGCTCGATGTACGCGATAAACCTCAACTATCAGATGATAAACGTCGGCGACGCGGACTTCGCGCAGGCAAGAGTGAAGGAGGCAGAGTCGAAGACGGTCGAGGGCAAGAACGACACTCCCGAGGTGCTTGGAGCCTTCCTCGACTACGCGGGCAAGTATTACTTTGCGCTCTGCGACAGCGAGTCTGTGACCTTCGAGCGCGTCTACAACATCAACAAGAACCGTCAGCTCGGACTTGCGATAACGGGCTACGAATTCAGGAGCGGCGATGTTCTCGGAGTGGGAGCGGCGCTCGGCAACGGCTCGTTCTTCATAGACGCGGCTTACAACAGCTACTCGGCAGTCAGCTATGCGGGCAACAAGCGCGACGAGATAGACTTCAACATGGCGCTCTCCGCAAGTGAATCCTACCACGAGGGCGACGTATGGGAGCGTATCACCGACGGCGAACTCAAGGGCATCTCCACAGTGGCGCTGTTCGACGAGGCAAAGGAAAGAGGCGTAGACGCTCCGTTCGTCTTTGCCGAGAACGCCGAGGAGCAGCTCGCGCTGTGCAACGTGAGCGAATACGTCAAGGACGAGGTGCGCGACTTTGTGAATCAGGGCTACGTCGTAAGGCTGCTCGCAGAGAATATGGAGTATAACGGCTGGTACGGCACGGGCTACATCGTCACCGACCTGCGCACGGGCTCGAGCTCGTATATGCTCTCCGACGGCACAGCAGGCGGAAAGACCGACGTCTTCGATATGCTCTACGAGATGAACATGATACTGTTCAAGGTGAATCTCGCAGTCGCTGCCGTTAGCCTCTGCTCCGCGACCGTGAAGCTCCACTGCGTCGACCCGACCAATATCATCAGCGGCGCAAAGGAGGCTCTTGACGCGGGTCAGGCTATAGGCAGAGCGTTCTCGATATACTACGATACAGCGTTCTGGATTTACGACTGCACAGTCGGCGGACCCGAAAAGCTCGAGGAATTCTACCAATTCACGATGAAGAACAAGGAGGAGACCGACAAGTATATCAGCAGCGTCCTGAAGGGCAAGCTTGAGGATATCATGGGCGGAATAAGGTCGATGCTCGACCTCGGCACCGTGAATACCATACTCAACGCCAAGGACAACACCAAGAACATCAGCGGCATGATAACTAACGGAGAAAGCGACAAGTGGTTCGAGGAATTCGAGACCAACCCGTATGAGCTCGTGCTCCAGCAGATAATGAACCTGATAGGTCATGCTGCTAACGGCTGATAAATACTGCGACGGAAGTCGGCTCCCCGCGGAGCCGACTTCTTTCTATGGCGGCAGTTTTATGAAAGTGGTGATTGCTTTTTCGGTGGCGGTGTGGTATAATTGAGGAGTAAGAGAATATAGCCTAATGTTACGATTAGCCATTGAGATCAAGGACGATTTTATGGAAGAACTATTTGTGTATGCTGTGTTGTATTTAGTAGGATATGGTAACTATGATGAATATCAGGAAGCATTAGATAGGCTTTTTATCAACGCCCCCCAAAATAACGAACTATTGCACTTAGAGGAAATGAAATGCAAGGATGCGATGCTCCATTTGTTCCATTTAATGCAAAGTTCTTCATTCGATCAAAATGCTTTTGGAATGTTTTTAATGCATTCGCTGAAATCAATTTACGCTGAGAGTAACATTTATGTTTTTGCACCTCGAATGTATAAGTTGTGGAATTATCTCCCTTCTCCCATGGACGAGACCGAACCGTTTCATACATTCTGTTATGCTGATGATTGTTTATCCTATGGAGATGAACGGCAATGCAGAACGTTATATGAGAATGCTCTGAATTATTATGATGAATAAGACTATACTCTAACAACGATACCTAACTTAAAGATACCCATAAGCTGTGAAGCGTTTTTCGCTCCGCAGCTTTTTTTATTTTCCCCATAACAATGTATCGAACAGGAAAGCTGCACTGGCATACAAAGCTTGAGCACAATTCCAATAGACAAAAACGGCTGACCTTCGGCATGATAGCGGGTCTTGCCGCTCTCATGACCGCAGCAGGTGCGGCACTGGTTATCAGAAGCAGAAAAGAAGACGAATAACAACAGGCGGGAGCGCCGAATATGAAACGAAAAGCGGGGGAGACCCCGCTGTTTGCTTTTATCTGCGTTTTGTGATATAATAGTGTCACTACGCAACGGAGGACATATATGAGCATACTTAATGTTGAACACGTAACGCACGGATTCGGTGCGAGACAGATACTGAACGACGCCTCGTTCCGCCTGCTGAAGGGCGAGCACGTCGGACTTGTCGGCGCGAACGGCGAGGGCAAGTCCACGTTCCTGAACATAATCATGGGCAAGCTCCAGCCCGACGAGGGCAAGATAGAGTGGTGCAGGCATATCACGGTCGGCTACCTCGACCAGTACAGCTCGCTCGAAAAGGGGAAGACTATACGCGATGTACTGCGTGGAGCCTTCGACCACCTCAGCGAGCTCGAAGCGGAAATGCTCGCGCTCTACGAGAAGATGTCGGACTGCTCCGAGGAGGAGATGAACGCGCTGATGGAGGAGGTCGGCGAGATGCAGGGCATTCTCGATTACAGCGGTTACTACACCATCGACGCGAAGATATCCGAGTACGCGAACGGTCTCGGGCTGAACGAGATAGGTCTCGACAGGGACGTCGCCGAGCTCTCGGGCGGTCAGCGAGCGAAGGTGCTGCTTGCGAAGGTACTGCTCGAAAATCCGATGATACTCATTCTCGACGAGCCCACGAACTTCCTCGACGAGAACCACATCAGGTGGCTGACGAACTTCCTACAAAACTACGAAAACGCGTTCATACTCGTGTCGCACGACGTGCCGTTCATGAACAGCGTCATCAACGTCGTGTACCATGTCGAGAACGCCGTGATGACGCGGTATACAGGCGATTACGAGAACTTCGAGAGAATGTACGAGCTGAAAAAGAGTCAGATAGAGCAGGCTTACGAGAAGCAGCAAAAGGAGATAGCCGACCTCGAGGACTTCATCGCGCGCAACAAGGCGCGTGTCGCGACCACGAACATGGCTAAATCGCGTCAGAAGAAGCTCGACAAAATGGACAGGATAACCCTCATGCGCGAGAAGCCGAAGCCGCATTTCGCGTTCAGGAAGGCGCGTACTCCGGGGCGTGTTGTCATCGACTGCAAGAACGTTGTCCTCGGCTACGACGAGCCGCTCACGAAGCCCATCTCGGTGAAGGTCGAGAACGGGCAGAAAATAGCTATACGCGGCGTGAACGGCATCGGCAAGTCCACGCTGCTGAAGACCCTGCTGAAGATAATACCGCCGATATCGGGCTACGTCGAGCACGACCAGTTCGTGGAGTACGGCTACTTCGAGCAGGAGGAGGAAAGCTCCGCGGAGACGGCGCTCGACGTGATATGGGCGGAGTACCCGTCGATGACGAATGCGGAGGTTCGCGCCGCTCTCGCACAGTGCGGGCTCACCACCAAGCATATCACCTCTCAGATGAGAGTGCTGTCGGGAGGCGAAAATGCGAAGGTGAGGATATGCCGCATAATGCTGAAGGAGGTCAACCTGCTCGTCCTCGACGAGCCGACGAACCACCTTGACGTCGACGCGAAGGAGTCGCTGAAAAAGGCGATAAAGGACTACAAGGGAACAGTCCTCATCGTGAGCCACGAGCCCGAGTTCTACATGGACATCGCCGATAATATATGGAATATCGAGGAATGGTCGACCAAGATAATCTGACCTATAATGCAAAATACAGCTGCATAAACAGAGATGTCCCCGCAATGCGGGGACATGATCTTATCGTCATCAGTTGCCAATAAGTGGAATGGCGTCGTGAGGGTGCCGTGTTTTTTTCAGAAAATGCGCAAAAAATGAAACACTTTGCAGAGCCAGATTGAATGTTATATATGAAAGCACGATCTACGGAAGCTTTCAATTTGTTGTAAGGAGGACAGCTATGACGGGAGACGAATACCGTGCGCTGCACGAAAAATCGCCTGATAAAGCGTATGACGCGCTGTTTGACAGCTATTGCGACTATGTCTACGCTATAGTGTTCAACAAGCTCAGGAGCGTTGCCTCGCGCGAGGATATCGAGGAGTGTGTGTGCGATATCTTCGCGGATATATACTTCGGCTACGATGTGAAGAGCGAGTTCGGCGGAGATATGAAGGGCTATGTTTCGACGGTCGCCAAGCGCAAAGCCATCAACGCCTATCGCAGCCTTGCCGCAAGAGCAAGCCACATCTCCGAGGATCCCGACGACAGCTTCGCGGAGATGAAAGCGGGTACGGATATCGAATCCGACCATGACAGAAAAGAGACAAGGGCTATCCTGCTCAGCAAGATATACGAGCTCGGTGAACCCGATTCCGTGATAATAATCCAGAAATACTATTACGGCCGCACGTCGAACGAGATAGCGGAGCAGCTGTCGATGAAGGCTGAGACGGTGCGTACCCGCGCAGCAAGAGCACTCGAAAAGCTGAGAAGCTCTCTGACTGCTGTCGGTATCACATTGTAAGGAGGGAGCACTATGAAAGAAAATCGTGAATTTGATATGCTCGAGAATGCAGACGATAAAGAAGTAGAGCTTCTTGCGGAGGTATCTGTGCTGACGGAGAAAGAAAAAGCGAGAATGAAAAAGAAGAGCAGGGATAGGCTCAACAGTAAGCTGGAAGAAAACAATACGGGAGACAGGGTCAGCGGCGTCGAGCACTACAAGCGCCCGAAGTGGTACAGTGTGGCGGCTGTGGCAGCCTGCCTTGTGCTCGCGGGAGGAGCAGTCGGCGGAGCGGTATTCCTCGGCAGACACGGCAAAGTTCCCGACATCGACCAGCTCGCGACCACCGAGCCGACCGTTACCACTGCGGCAACAGAAGCCCCCACCGAGGCTGTCACCGAAGCCGCAGCAGAAGAAGACCTCGTGAAGGTCGCGGACGACCTGCTTGAAGAACTCATACAGTTCGAGAACTTTACCCGCGGCTATATGGTGAGCACCGATATAAATATGACAAAGACCGTCGAATCAGACGAGGGGACACTTGTTTACGAGCGCGTCCTCGGCTGCGACACCGCAGACGAATTCAGGGAGCAATACAGGGAGCACTTCACCGATCTTTTCCTTGACGGCTACTCCGATATATGGGACGGGCAGTGGGCAGATACTCCCTTGTTTGAGGTCTTCGACGGTAAGCTCTACCACCTCAACCTCAGAGAGAAAAACGAGCCTGTCTTATACAGCTTTTCCGCAAACGATAAGATAGATGTGATGTATCAGGGCGGAGACGAATTCGAGTTCATGCGCAGCGGTCTGGATATGAACGATGAAAGGCAGTATTTCACAGTGTCCTGTGTGAGAGAGGACGGCGTGTGGAAGATAGACAGCTGTGATTGTTTGGATGTCAAGCTCTACTTCGGGCTTGACAGCATTCCCGAGGGAGCCGATATCAACGCCTTCCACGTCGATATGTACGGCGCTGTCACTTTTGATAAGCCGATTTATGAGCAGTCCGACGCTACCCTCATTGCCGCGGCACAGACCATGAGCAATATGGCGGCGATGCTTCAAGGCAATCTTTATTCAGGCATCTACCCGTGGCAGCGCTCGCTCGACGGCAGCAGCCCACTTCCCGAAGCGGAGACAGTGGACGGCGAGCCTGTATTCTACCTCATTACAAAGGAAGGTGTAAACACCAAGGAAGATGTGATCGCCGAGTATTACAAGTCTTTCAGCGACAAATATCCGTACCCCGAAGAGCTGGACAGCCTTGTCAGGGAATATGACGGCAGGGTCTACGGCGACGGTTTCTGTGAGGGGTATGGCACGGCAGATGATCGGGTGTGGACAAACTCCGAGATAATCAGCTATGACGGCAGAGACGGCGACGAGTTCCGCTTCACCGTCCGCGACTACTATCACGGGGATACAGACGATACGGATTACTATGAAGACCGCGAATTCACAGCTGTTATAGGCGACGACGGCGTATTGCGCGTCGGCAAATACACGCTCCTGTATTGACGGCGGAAGTTGTATAAATTGAAATGTCCCCGCAAAATGTCTTTGCGGGGACATCGTCTTATCGGGTCAGATCAAAGAAAGCTCTTTAAATCGGTATAGTCGTAGCCGTGTGCGAGAGCAACGTTCTTGTTCGTGAGCTTGCCGTCGTAGGTGTTGACGCCTGTGCAGATGACATCGCTCTTGCGGCAGGCTTCCTCGAGACCGTTCTCGGCTATCTGAAGTCCGTACTTGAGAGTCGCGTTCGTGAGAGCGATAGTGCTCGTGCGCGGAACGGCTCCGGGCATATTGCCTACGCAGTAGTGAACGACGCCTTCCTGAATGTACACGGGGTCGTCGTGAGTCGTAACGTGCGAGGTCTCGCCGCAGCCGCCCTGATCGATGGCGACGTCAACGAATACCGCGCCGTCCTTCATCTCGGGGAGGTACTTAGCCTTGAAGAGCTTCGGAGTCGAGCCGCCCGGAATGAGGACAGAGCCGATAACGAGGTCGGCATCCTTGACAGCTCTCTCGACATTGCTGTCGGTGGAGTAGAGGGTCTGTATGTGAGCTCCGAACATATTGTCGAGCTGCTCGAGCCTCTTGAGGTTCACGTCGAGGATAGTAACGTTCGCGCCCATACCTACGGCAATTTTGCAGGCGTTCATACCTACCGTGCCGCCGCCGAGGATAACAACGTTAGCCTTGGGAGTACCGGGCACGCCCGCGAGGAGTATGCCTGCGCCGCCGAACTTCTTCTCGAGGTATTTCGCGCCCTCCTGAATGGAGAGACGACCCGCTATCTGACTCATGGGAGCAAGGAGCGGGAGCGAGCGGTCGGTCTCCTGAAGCGTCTCGTATGCGACCGATTTTACCTTGCCAGCGAGGAGAGCGTCCATCTGCTCCTTGTCAGCGGCGAGGTGGAGATATGTATAAAGGATAAGACCGTCGTGGAAGAGCTTGTACTCGGACTCGAGCGGCTCCTTGACCTTGACCATCATATCGACCATGTTCCATATGTCGGGAGCGTTGTCGATAACGGAAGCGCCTGCCTCAACGTATTCGGTATCGGCAAAGCCCGAGCCTACGCCCGCGCCTTTTTCGATGTATACGTGATGACCTGCGGCAACATATGCCCTGACATTGTCGGGTGTGAGTCCCACGCGGAACTCGTTGTTCTTGATTTCCTTTACGCAGCCAATTTTCATTTGTACTATCCTCCTGATAAATGCTCATTCCAATTTGTTGGATATGGCTAAAAATATGTTTTAATTATACAACATTTATTGTCAATTGTCAAGCTCTTTGAAAGAGCACAGTATCAAAAATGATCCCGAGCGTAATGCTCGGGATCTCTTTGTTATGTTCACTTGGGAGCGATAGGCTCATTCGGTGGTTTCCTCGGTGACAGCTTTATCCCACTCGATGATTATACCGCGTGTTGCGCCATCGACGTTGAGGTCTGCAAAATCGAACAGATTATACTCGTCCTCGTTCAGGTCGAACCAATAGCCGTAGTCGGGGGAGGACTTAGGCTCGTCGATAGTTCCGCGGAATATCGCGATAATATCGTCCTTGCCCTCATTGCCGTAGCTGTCGGGATAACCTTCGTACCAGTGGGTATAATCGGTATCCTCGCCGTTGACGGTATATACGTCGCCGTCCTCATCGACCATTCCGCCCGTGTAGTAGACGTCGCGCCCGCCGTAGAGCATGAGCTCCTCAATGAGCGTCTGCTCCTCCTCGCTCGTAATGGTTACGAGGTGAACGTTCGGGTCCTGCTGTGTCGCGAGGCTCATTACCTTGGCTGACATGGCGTGGTCGAAAATGGCGTAGTAGTGTCCTTCGTAGTATGTCCACGCGCGTATCTTGTCCAGCCCGATACCGATATCGAATTTGCCGAACTTGCTTGGCAGGAACTTGCTTATATCCTCATTTGTGTATATCTTGCCTGCTACGGGAGTAGGAGTTATTTCCTCCAATTTACCTTCGGCATTATAGGAAGGCTTTGTGCTTGTTGAAGTGCTCTTGCCTTTTTTCAGTTTTATCGTTCTTGCATTGTATACGCTGTTGTTTGACAATATTATTTCTTCTGAGGTATAGGTCTTATACCCGTCTGCTTCTATAGTAAAGATGTACTTGCCTGCGGGAAGAATAATATCAAACTGTCCGTCATGATCTGACGTTGTGGTATATGCTTTATCTGTGCTCTGTTCAACAGCTGTTATCTTTGCCCCTTCTATGGGAGAGTTGATGAGACTTTTTTTGCAGACCTTTCCAACAATAGCTGCATTTGTATGGATAAGATGAGGTGCGAATACACTTCCGTCAAGTGCCGCTTCGACTGCCCGAGCTGCGTCGAGAACAGGCACAGTTGTTTTTTCCGTATCAGCGGTACTTACAACGATATCCTTTACCTCTTCACCCGTGAGAGAGGCGTTTGCGCTCCATACCATAGCCGCAACGCCCGCAACATGAGGCGCTGCCATTGAAGTACCATCTTTTGAACCATAAAGTTCGCCGCTATGAAGGTCAGAATAAAGTGCAGAATATATATCACCGCCGGGAGCATAGATATCTGTTCTGTCTCCGCCGTTGGAAAAATCTGATATACTCAGGTCTCTATCCAATGAACCAACGACAATTATTCTGTTGTATACATCAGGATAATCAGACTGTTCTATCAGACATAGTGAAGAATTATACTTTGCTTCGAGATGACCTGTAAGCTTTGATGAAGAATTTCCTGCCGATGCAGATATAACAAAATCATATCCCTTCTTCAGCATTCTATCATAGAATCCTGCAAGTGACTTTGCGGCTTTAGATGTTTCTTTATGCCAAATATCATTATACTGGAAGGAATAGTCGTTGAAACCTACACTGAAATTGATGACTTTAACATCTCTGACTATCAATTCAGCAAACGCGGCTTTGGTTCCCATAGTTGTTGAACGATTAGAGGCAGTGTCATCGGTATATTTATCCGCTTGTGTAACACAGGAGGCGTAAAGTCTGCCGTTACCATACGGATAAACGCCGCATATACCCGAGCCAGTGCCTGTATTATCAGCATTTGCAGCAAATGTGCCGCTTACGTGTGTCCCGTGATCCCTACCGTTATCTACATAGAATTTTTTAGTTGTCATTCCGCGGTCACCATTATCATAGAAAACAGACACAAATCCGAGATCGGGGTGAGTTTCTTCAAATCCACAGTCACACACTCCGACCTTTACAGGATTTACGACATCTCTATTCGCTGTGAGCAAAGCCCATGCCATGGGAGTGTTTATCTCATGAAAGCCCCAGCTGAGAGCCGTGCTGCTGTCATATTCCTCCGCCGTGAGCTCGCTCTGCCATAAATCGCCGTAATAAAAATTGCCGACGTCGCCTTCGGAGTCGCCCGAGATGGGCATAACATAATTTACTTCCGCCGAATCAACAACAGGCTCAGCCGAAATGCTCTCCACGACAGAATCGAGCTCGTCGGGAGCAGTCGCCAGCCTGAGCTGATAGTCGCCCGAGACCTCTATCTCGCCCACTATCTCCGCGTCATACTTAGCCGCAAGCTCTGCTATCTGCTCGCGCGAAACGCCGTCTCCCGCAACAACGAGCACTTCGTTGTCAATGTAGCCGCAGCCGCTGTCTTCTTCGTATTCAACGACGTGCTCCTCGTCTATGGGAGCGTAGTATATCCTGCCGTAGTCAGTGTTCCCGTCAGGGTCGGTCATGTCGACCTTTTCAGTGGGGTGGCGGAGCTTATTGAGCCTGCCACCTCTGATATACTTCGCATACACAAAGACGTCCAGCGTTCCTATCAGGAGTGCGAATGCTGTCAGCACAGCAAAAACCAGCGGGAATAACGATTTTTTCTTCTGCATTGTTAAAACTACCTCCCTATCATGCGTCGATTCCGAGAATCCAAAACATTACCGCACAATTATAACATATTTTTACAAAAAAATCAATGATTATTTAGGCGTTCTCGGGCAGAAGCCCGAGAAATATCGCTTGATAACTGTTAAGTCGAGGAGGTTAGGAAGAGAACTGATTAACAATGTCAACAAATCACACTGCTATGATTTGTATGAAGTTCCAAATATGAGGATGATTTGCTGAAAAACGAAGAATATTCACAAAATTCTTCGCAGCCTGTGATATAATTATATAAAGTATTGCTCGTTAATACTGACGGAAGGGTGAGATCATGAAAAAATCAAGGATATTATCAGGTATCGTTTCACTTGCGGTCACGCTGAATTACGCGATAAGCGGCTATTATGCTTCGGCTGTTGCGTACGTACAGACCGACACGGACTACATCGACTACCGCTATGTCGGGACTGAACACGCATACGACCCGCTTGCAGAGCTTGAAACTGAGGAGAATGAGCAGCGTTTCAGGGAGTCGGCTGATATCGCGGGGAATAAGATAGCTTTCTCTGTTATAGAGAGTAGAACCAAGGGCGAAGAAACGAGATATGATCTTTCGGGGATATATCAGAAATACCGCCTATATAACCTGAACAAGGTCTATGAGACTGCAAATGATTCGTACTCAACTGAGGGAGCAGAGGCTTACGAGGTGTTTTACGAGGCTTGTACATATTCCGACGATGTATGGAGTATCGTAGATGAAATGCTGGAAGCTGAGAATATCATTTCAGCCGAGCCCGTATTCATTTGGAATAAAGCGTCAGTTGGCGAGCCTGTCGAGGTTTCGGCTGATGAGTTTGCCCGTGAGACGCATTATTCGCTGCTTGAAACAAAAACTGTATGGAACAGCCTCAAAAACAGCGATACTCCCGGTAAAGGCGCAGTTGTCGCTGTAATTGATACGGGCGTCGACTACACGCATAAAGACCTTGCCGAGAATATTTGGGTCAACAGCGGCGAGATACCCGACAACGGTATCGACGACGACGGAAACGGCTACGTCGACGATGTACACGGAATAAACGCCGTAGCAGGAACAGGCGACCCTATGGACGACCACGGCCACGGCACGCACGTTGCGGGCGTTATTGCCATGTCAGCGGGCAATGGCGGTGGAGTCGGGCTTGCCTACGGAGCTCAGATAATGTGTATCAAGGCGGGAAGCGCCGACGGTACATTCGCAAGCTCGGATATCGCAAGGGCAGTCAAGTACGCTGTTGACAATGGTGCGGACGTAATAAATATGTCGTTCGGCGGCGAGGAGAGGTCTTCTGTTGTTGAGGCGGCACTCAATGACGCGGCTGATTATGCAGTTCTCATTGCGTCGGCTGGTAATGACGGTCTGCCGACTTCCGAAGCCTACGAAAATGGATACAAAAATTGCAAGGACGTCTATCCTGCGGGATACAACAACGTTATCGGCGTAATGGCTTCCGATAACGAGGACAAGCTTGCGCGCTTCTCCAACTGGGACTATATCACGGGCAAGGGCTGCGAGTACGAGATGACTGCTCCGGGCGTGGATATTTACAGTACACTTCCTGACGGACGTTATGCGATATGGAGCGGAACTTCCATGGCTTCATCGTGTGTAGCTGCCGCGGCGGCTCTGATACGGAGCGAGCACCCGCAGAAGAACAAGTACGACTCAAAGTACATTACGGGACAGCTCATCAACGCTTCAACGAGCAAGGCTACTGCCGAACCCGAGATAGTGACTCTGCCCGCTATCACTACGGAAAGCGTCACAACAACTTCGACTACGACTGCAACTACTAAGCCTGCCGCCCCTCTCGGCAATGCCGATGTTGATGGAAATGCGGGGATCAGTCAGGAAGACTTCACCTATATGCTCAAGGCTATTGTCGGAGCTGAGACACTCGAAAGCGGAAAGGGTGACGTGAATAACGACGGCAAGGTCGATATGTATGACGCGCTCAGCGTCCTGAGACTGTGCAGTGACCCTGATTCCGCGGACGCGATAATCAGCGAGCCGACTGCCAATGACGAGAAGATCGAGTTTGATATCCCGACGGTAGATATTGTCGAGGACGGCGATATAACAAACTACACCTTCACTTACAACACTGACCGCATTTTCAAGGGCGTTTCGGGACAGCTTAAATTCAACGACAGGAACTATTCGGGCGAGTTCAAGGAGATAAATCTCATCAGCTCGTCGAGCAGTGATATTATCTACGAATTCAATCCGAATAACGGCAAATTCGTTGCATACAGCGCAAATAACGACATGAGCGGAAATCTGACTATTTCCGCGTATGACGGCGAGGAAGGTGCGTATTCGGTAGACCTCAGAAGCCTTAAATTCTACGACGAAAACGGCAAGGAATTCAAGGACTTTGACCTCGGTGACTTCACTCCCGTGATGACGTTCACTCCTGACAGGTCGGTCGTTGCAGCGGCGGGTACTCCCACAAGTGTAGCGGTCTATGACAAGCACGTTGAATATCCGCGTCTGAATATCATTGACAGCCTCACTCGTAACCCTGAACCTGACTTCGTTGTGCTCGGTGTGACGAAGTCTGACAGAACAGATATATCTGAGGCAAACAACGGTGACGGAATAATACAGCCCGACGAGACAGTTGAACTCGGGATATCCCTGTGGAACAAGTGGGGAGCGGCTTCTGACGTGACCGTGAAGATTGAGGCGATAGGATTTGACGGCAAGCCGAATCCGTATGTCGAGGTGTTTGACAGCAGTGTCGCTCTCGGAGATGTTGCGGCATCGAGCGGCACGGAGGCTTCTGTGCGCGTCAAGGTCAAGGACAATGCTCCCAACGACGGCAAAATGGAGTTCAGGATAACCGTGGCCGCCAAGAATGGCTTCGTTTCCGAGGACACGGCGGTTTACGCGTCTGAGAGCGACTATTCATTCATCGTTCAGCGTATCAGCTATCTCAGAGGAAAAATCAAGAAAGATATTACCCTTGACCCGTCGAGGTATTGGATAATTGATGGTGAAGTCAGGCTTAATGAAGATGTTACAATGACTATTTTGCCTGGAACTCAGGTCCAGCTTGGAAGTGAACTTAAAGAAGGAAGCATCAGTACTGAGGGCGGGAATCTAATATGTCACGGAACAATTGATTCACCTATTTTCCTAATATCTGGAGGAAAAAGCAGCAGCGTTTATTTTATTAATGATGCCACTGTAAACACTAGTTATACTATTTTTTACAACATTGGAACTTTACAAATGAATGGAAGTTGTGAGCATTGTAAACTGTATGTGGATAACAGGATATCAACTGGTAATTATATAATGAACCTTAAGGATTCAATTGTATATGTTCCAGTGGATTCACTTGGGATACAGGCTGCTTCAAATCAAGCAGAAATAGCATTGGGGGCTGCTACAGTTGAAAACTGTTTGTTTAGTACAACGAAACTAAACTATAGTCAATCAGTGAAGAATAGCGTTTTTGTTTGGGCGGATGGCTTGTGTGATAATGATATTTTTGCAAATAATAATATCATGCAAAATAATGCTATTTTGAATAAAAAAGAGTATGGTGATTGGGGAGTGATAGATTATTCAAAAACAGAAATAGTAGCAAGCAACTTTTTTGGTGCAAATTACACTAATGTTACAGGTGCAGCTGATAATGCTGAAAATAATTATTTTGAAACAAGCAAAGTATCGCTTACTCTCGCTTCTCCTGAAATTGAAAACATATACCCATTTATGACGGAAGCATATGTAACCAATGAAAAGGGCGAGCGTATTGAAAACGCATATCCTGGTCAGACATTAATGGTTCATGTAAAGTTCAACCGTGATATGGCAACGGATGTTCAGCCTGATGTTACAGTTTGAATTGAAATAGATAAAAACAAAGCATGGCTTTCGGGGTTCCCAAGTTATATGAATTATTCTGTTTTTGGAGATTGGTTATCTGCAAGGGAATGGATAGGACAGTTTTCACTTGATGATATGGAAAGAACTTTGTTTGTAAGCGAGTGGATGGATGAGGCGATGGAAGGAAAACGAGACTATTTTTCAGATCCCCCAAATTTAGATAGCGTGTTGTATATCCGCTCCGAGGGTGCAGTTGCCGCTGACGACCGCTGGCTCGTTACTGGCAACGACGGCGGACGCTTCGGCTTCAACGTAGTCAAGCCTGCGACCGTTCAGACAGGTGATTCCGAGACGTTCCGCTTGACAGGCAAGGGCATTGCAGGTGCGAATCAGCTCAACTGGGAGCAGGGGACACTCGATACTCTTGCGGGATACAATCTGTACCGCTCTACCGATAACGGAGCCAGCTTCACGAAGCTGAACCGCTCACTCATCTCGGGCGAGGACCTGCAGTACATAGACCGCGATGTTACCGAGGGTCAGAAATACAGCTACTATTTCACAACAGTCGATACGGATTTCCACGAATCAGCCCGCTCGAATGTAGTGGAGTGCGTACCGCTTGACGGAGAGAAGCCAACTATCGTGCATACTCCCGTGACATATTCCGAGCCAGAAAAGGCAATTGTGATCACTGCTGATGTTACGGATAATGTCAAGGTCGATAAGGTCGAGCTGTTCTACAAGTACGGCGATGAAGCCGACTGGAACAGCGTATCTATGCGGAATCCGTCAGGTTCCACGTACAGGGCGACTCTATCGGCGTATGAGGTCAGGGAAGGCAAACTGCAATACTACATCGCGGCATCGGACGGTATCAGTAAGTCATATGTAGGCAACGAGAGTGAACCGTGTGTTATTACGGTGAGTCAATATCCCGAGACTACGACTGCTTCGGAGTCTGCTGTTACTACTGAAAGCACGACCGCTTCGGCAAATGCAACCGCTTCAACGCTTGGAACAACTGTAAATACAACGCAGTCGGCGGCTTCATCCGAATCCGCTACGGAAACTACTGCGACAGAATCTATATATACTTCTACAACCGGTTATTCTGATACTACAACCGCTTCAACTAATGTGCAATACAGTGGCGTGCGTATCGAGATAGTAAGTCGTCCCACGAAGACTGTCTATGAGATGGGCGAGAGCTTGGATATCACAGGCTTTAAGGTCAAAACATGGCGAATTGACAGTAACGGCAATGAGTACGCTGATAATAATGGCGATGCCTATGACGTTTCCGATTACATTTCGCGATTTGCTATATCGGAGTTCGACAGCACAGTTTCGGGCGATCAAGTGATAACAATCACCTATAAGCGATATAACGAGGCTATGGAGCTCATGACCGACAGTCGCAGCTTCACGGTATTTGTACGTCCCGCCGAGTCTGAAACTACGACGCCAATTACTGCGACTACTGCCCTTGCCACAACAGAAACGACCACTACAAATGCTACAACATCAGTGAATTCGTCTTCGTTCGAGAAAACTGCGACTTCTACGGAAAAAGCGACCACCACAGTCACTACGTCTGCTATGGAAAGTAGTTCTGAATCAGATACGACAACATCGTACGAGAGCGAAACAACGGCTTCCACAACCCAAACCGCGGCAACTTCGACGAGCACTCCCGTTACTACAACGGACGTAACGGACACAGACTATGACCTCGGAGACGTAAACGCTGACGGCAAGGTGGACGCCAAGGACGCTTCAATGGTACTCGTCGAGTACGCGAAGATGTCCACAGGAGGGGAAGGCGACTTCACTGAGAAGCAGAAGCTGGCGGCGAATGTCAACTTCGACAGCAAGATAGACGCAAAGGATGCTTCCTTCATTCTTGCCTACTACGCAATGGCGTCTACTGCTTCGGGAGATGTCCCCACTATGATGGAATACATGAATAAATCGTAGGAGAAATGTATTAACAAGAATGAGCGCCGCTTTACAGCGGCGCTCATTCGTTGAAATCGTATTCACTTGGCTCAGTTTCCCTCAGCAGGAACCTGTCAAAGATAAGCAGATAAAAGATACAGCCCGCGAACGCTCCGAAGGTGTTGTGGAGTATGTCATCGGACTCAAACAGCCCTCTGCCCGTGTAATACTGCGTAAATTCGATAAACATCGAGAACGCGGCTCCTGTCAGGGTAGTCAGTGCTATGTTTTTGAACTTGTCTGAAATAATTGGCAGCATGAACCCGAGAGGGAAGAGCATGATGAGGTTGCCGCCTATCTGCCCGCTCCAGTAGGTGTAGTTGCCGCTCCGGAGCATTGTTTGCACTTCCCACAGCGGTCTGAAGACGTGGCGGCGTGTTCCTGAGGTGCGGTCGATGAGCGTGATACTTAGCACGCAGTACAGGTAAAACAACATAGCGAACAAGCAGAGCAACTTTATCAAAAGCTCAGAGGTGCTGAGTTTTTTGGGCTTAAATGTTGATTTTGGCATATAACTCAGCCTCCTTGCTTGGTTATTTTATGATAGTATACCACATTTTATGAAAAAATGCAAGTGAGGCAGTATGCTCTTTTTGAGTCGAGACTGTTTGTCGCTTTTTATCAAACAAATCTGCGGTATTGTCGGCGACTTTGTTTATTAATTGGAAAAAAAATAAAAAAATGCCGAAGTATTGACTTTTTTTCATCAAAGTGGTATCATTAATAAAGTGTCGGATTATGTTCATTCGACCTCGGAAACATAGAATAAATAAGAAATCAGGAGGAAGCAATGGCTAAAAAAGACGATCGTAACCTTAATATTACGATAAAAAATCAGGAAGATAAAGAGAACGAAGTTGTCGTTTCTATACCCACTGTCCTCAAAAAGCTCAGAAAGTACGTATTCGTTTGGGTAGTCGTAGCGGTTCTGTTTGTAGTGTTCGCGTTCGGATATGCCACCGTTACCACTCACGTCAGCAAGCCGTCGCTTATGGCTCTTATCAGCTTCTCGTTCGACGGAGTTGAGAAGGGACTTGACCCCAATGGCGATAGCTTTGAGGTTACTAGTGTAAAGAGCCCTGCTGTCATAGAGGCTGCTCTCACAGATCTCAATATGGATCTTGAGAACCTTGAGCCTATCAGAGCTGGCATAAAGTTCCAGGGTATTAAACCTAAGGATGCGGTTGACCGTATCACGCTTTATGAGAAAGTTGTGGACGCAAACGGAAATGTGAATGCAGTAGACAAGATACTTGAAACCTCATATTTCCCCACTCAGTATAAGGTCTACTTCGATTACAACAACATGAAGCTCTCGGACGAGCAGGCTGTAGATGTATTCAACGCGGTTCTTGAACAGTATCAGGATTACTTCTATCAGAGATACGGCTACAATGAGTCGCTCGGAAATGCTGTAACGTCCATCAACTACGAGGACTATGACTACACCGAGGCGGTCGACGTATTCAAAAATAGCCTTCAGACTCTTGAAAAATATGTTAAGGATATATCCAATGATGAGAACAAGCGCTTCCGTTCGTCGGCAACAGGTTACACGTTTGGTGACCTATACGAGGCTGTAAGAACAGTTGAGAGCATTGACCTGGACAAAATTTCGTCCTATGTAACAGTAAATAACCTCACAAAGGACAAAGACGAGGCGCTCGCCTACTATGAGTATAGGATAAAGGCTCTCAACCGCAGCAAGGCTCAGTATGAGGAGCAGCTTGCCGCGTATCAGACATCTATCGAGAGCTATGAAAAGGATCAGATCTTCATCTTCGGAAATGGTACTGATGATACGAATACTCAGTCTACTGTTGCTTCTGAGCAGTATGATAAAATGGTACAGGCAAAGAACGACATTGCCTCCACTCTTGCTCAGACAAAGCAGCAGATAGAATACTACAAGGAGAGACAGGAGTCACTTAAGAACAATCCTGTAGGCTCTACAGCAAAGACTGAAAAGGTCGAGGAATCCCTCGCCGCTCTTAACAAGAAGATCGAGACTCTTGTTGACCTTGTAAACAGAACATCTGATGACTACTATCGCAATGTTACGTTCAAGAACGCGTACAGCGTGCTTGTGCCCGCAACGAATACGGCGACAGATAAGCTGAGCCACATCATTGATAACGCTAAGACTCCGCTCGTAATACTTGAGGCGCTTGCGTTTGTTATATTCTTCGCGGTTGCGTTCATCGATGCACTTATAACTGACAACAAGAAGAAAAAGGTAGTTACATCTGACGGTATTGATGAAATATCTTCCGATGAAGAGGATGAGGATGTTACTCCTGAGGAGGCAGTTGAGATAATTGCCGATGAAGCTGAAAAGGTTGAGGAGAAGAAGGAGAACTCCAACAACGGAAAAAACAACAAGAAGAAAAAGTAATCTGATACGTTAAAAGTATTTCGTACATGAAAGCGCGGGCACCAAGCCCGCGCTTTTTGTGACTTGTCGTTTCCAGTATTATTCAACCGCATGATATGTCTAAAATAGTTGACAAATGAGGTTTTTGCGTATATAATGTTAATACATACTTATCTTAATAATTGATAATGCGTTATCTGCTTTTTGTATACATATACGAAAACAAATGCTATTATTCGTTTACACTTGACAAATGCGAGGCAAATACACTATAATTATAGTTGGTATATTGTGCGTTTAGCAATACTATCAGATTGCAACTATATTTTGTTCAAAGAGTTAATATAAGCTGCTGCGTGAGAGTGGTTGGGAGCGATAATGTGATCGGTCCGATTAGCAGCAGTTGAATATGATCAGACGTTTCAAATTGAGGTGGAGTGTATGAACAAGAACATTAGTCATGCAAAAAGAACAATGATCATCGGTGCGGGCAATGCTGGACAGATGCTGATAAGCGAGATAATCAACGCCCAGCAGTCACCATATACTGGTGACAAACTCGCAGCACAGTACGAGCCCGTTTGTATCATTGATAATGATCCTGAAAAGCTTGACACAGATGTCATGGGTGTCAAGGTAGTGGGAACTTCCTCGGATATTCTGAATATCGCAAAGAAGTACAGGAT
>JAUMVH010000194.1 GCA_030530245.1 Ruminococcus sp. | reverse complement strand
GCAAGGACGGTATGGTGTCATTCGGTCAGGCTATCGGCGAGAAGGCGTTCGTCGAGGTCAAGCCCGCCGATGATACGGGCTATATCAACGGCTGTCTCGGCTTCACAGCATCGCTCGACGGCAAGAACTACTGGATATCGTACCAGTGGGAAGCCAAGAAGGAGACGACCGTGACGCTCGACATGAACAAGCCATTCCAGCTCGAGGAGATAATCGGCACGGAGACGGAAGCCGTCACCGACGAGGAGGTCTCTGCGGCGATAATAGCCAAGCTCAAGAAGGAGAAGTCGGCGCTGCTGCAGGTGTGGTACGCCTGCGACAAGACAGGCAAGCAGATAGACCCGCCCGCCTCCGCCGCCGAGAGCGTTAGGGCGTACGTCCTCGCGAGCACAGACACCGAAACGACCGCGGTCACGAGCTCCGAGTCAGACGATACTGCGGCGGTCTACGGCGACGCCAATCTCGACGGCAGGGTCACGGTCGCGGACGCGGTAGCCGTGCTCCAGCACATCGCCAACCGCGACAAGTTCGCGCTCAAGCCGCAGGGGCTCGTCAACGCCGATGTTGACGGCTCCGAGGGAGTTACCGCGAACGACGCGCTCGTGATACAGAAGGTCGACGCGAAGGAGTACAGCAGCTCCGACCTTCCGCTGAATAAAGAGAGATAGAAAACATATACATAAAGAAGCAGGCAGCGTAGCAATGGTTACGCTGCCTGCTTTTATGCCCTAATCACGGGCTTATCCGACTATTACCGTCGCCGTTACCTCGCGGAAAGCCGCGGGGATATACGGGTCGGTGACTGTGTTTATCACGGGCTCGCCGTTCTTGTCGAAGCTGACCGTCCTTATGCGCGCGTGACGGCACGGGTCGTAAAGCGGGTCGCTCGCATATGTGCCGCAAGCCTTCGACGAATGCGACTCGGGACGCGCATGGTACACGATGAGGAGCCTGCCCTTCTCGTCGGTCACGAAGCAGTTGTGACCCGGACCCGATTCGCCGACGAGGTCAGCGGTCGAGAGCACGGGCTTGTCGAGCTTCTTCCAGCTCTTTATGTCCATGAGGTCGGAGCCGATGTCCGCCTCCATTCTGCCCACGCAGTACTCCGAGCCCGTTCCCGAAGCCGAGAAGTAAACGTACACCTTCTTATCCGTTTTCAGCACGGCAGGTCCCTCGTTCACGCGGTGGTTGACGAGCTCCCAGTCGTATTCGGGCTTGGTGAGGAGTATCGGCTCAGAGGTGAGCTTCCACGGCTCGGACGGGTCTATCTCCGCCATAAACAGCGACGAATCGCCCTTTATCTCCGCCCATATCACGTAGTGCTTACCGTTATTCTCGAAGTAGGTCATATCGAGCGAGAAGCTCCTGAAGGAGTCCGTATCGCCCGCGGAAGCCTGCATCTGTCCGCACTCCGTCCACGGGTCGTTGTAGGGGTCGTCGCCCTCGCATCTGAGCACGTACGGACGTATCGCCCACACGTCCGAGCTCGCGCCCGCCGCGAAGAATATGTACCACTTCCCGCCTATTTTGTGCATTTCGGGAGCCCATATGTGCTTCGCCATAATGCCGCTCGAATGAGCCTGCCATATGGTTTTTTCCTCGGCGGAAGCAAGTCCCGCGACGGTCTGACTGCACCGCAGGACTATCCTGTCATAGCCCTTGTTTACGTTCCCGTAGGCGGGATATGACGCCGTGAAATAGTAGTAGCCGTTCTCGCCGTCGACTATGTAGGGGTCGGCGCGCTCGGAGATGAAGGGGTTCGGGTAGTCCTCCGTCGGAGCGGTGAGCCTGCCCTTTATCGTGTAGACTCCCGCCTCTCCCGTGTTGACCACGCAGAAATCGTCCTTGTTGTCCCACTCTACGGCGATATCGGCGGACGAGCCGTCACTGAACTGCGCCTTCACAGTCGCGGGACGGAAGGTCTTTATCCCGAGCGGACAGTAGTACACGGGCGGCTCTATATCGCTGATTATCGGCTGTAAGCCGCTCGACGGGTACGCGCTCACGAGCGCGTTGTATTGGTCGGCATTTATCGGTATCACGTAGCCGTGACGCGGGGTGAAGTCGAAGCTGTACTGCGAGCGGTCGACGGTGGTGAAGTTCTCGAGGTCGGTGGTCGACTGCATCACGTAATAGCCGTTGCCGTAGGCGTCGGACATCATCAGCCACTCGTCGGTGCCGAGCTTCCTGTAGATGTTCGGCCCCTCAACGCCTATACTGCCCTCCGAGACCTGCTTTACCTCCCTGTACGGACCCGACGCGCTCTCGGACTCCGCGAGGTAGATACGCTTGTTCGTCTCGTTCTTGTAGTACATATAGTACTTGCCGTTCTCGAAGATGATATCGGAGTCTATCGCGTCGTTGCCGTTCGCGGGAGCAAAGAGCAGAGCGGGCGCGGTGTCGAGCGTCTTGAGGTCCTTGCTGTAGGCATAGTACATTATCGTCCTGTCGTCGATACCCGGCACTCTCGCCGCGAAGTATATCATGTAGGACTCCTTCGCGGGGTCGTATATCGCCTGCGGAGCCCATGCGCGGTCGGCTCCCTGCATATTCGGGTACTTGTTCGCTATCGGGATGATCGCCTCGTCGAACCAGTGCACGAGGTCGGTGGACTTCGCGGAGATGAGGTCGCGGTTGCTGTTCCAGCCGAGCGACGATTTCATATCCGTCGCGAGCATATGGTACAGCCCGTCCTCGCCCTTGAAGATGTAGGGGTCACGTATGCACTTGGTGCCCGAGCTCGAGCCCCATACAGCCTTGCCGCCGTTGAGCGCCTTGAAGTTGTAGCCGTCGAGGCTCACCGCGTACGACAGCCTCTCCTGCTCGGGAGCGTTGCCGAGGAAGTACGCGAACAGGTACGCGACATCGGGCTTGGAGTACGGTATCTCGCTGTATGTGCTCATATCCGTCCCCTTTCCGAGAATGAAGTCGGTAAGCTGTGCGAAGTCGTCCGCGTTCACGATACCGTCGGCATTTATGTCGGCGACTGCGGACATTACCCTGTCCGTGCCGCTGAGGACTGCCTTCTCCATGAGTATGCGGTCGAAGGTATCGACTGTGCCGTCGAAGTTGAGGTCGCCTCTGACGAAGGTGTACTTCTCGTCAACGGGGCGTATGTAGAATTTCTGTCCCTCGCCTCCCCAGTAGTCCCACTGGTCGACGTCGGCGCCGTTGTCGTAGCTGATGTCGTAGACGTCGAGCGCCGCCTTGCCCGAGCACTCCGCCGTGATATAGTAGGCGTCGTCGGTGCGGTGGAGAATGAACCTCTGCGCGGGCGAATCCGTGAATTCGTCGAGGTATATCGTGTTGCCGTTGGTACTGTCGCCGTTCTTGACTGTCATTGCGCGGGTGTTGTCCTGCGCGGAGAGGATATTGCACTTGCCGTCGCCCGCTGAGACGATACGCCACTCCTGCGACTTGTCCCCCAGCTTCTCCCACTGGTGAACATTACCGTCGCTCGCGGCGGTGACGAACTTGCCGCTCAGGCGCACCATTATCGTGTAGTCGGTGCCGCTCACCACGTCGCCGAAGCTGTCGGCGTACACGGCTGAGAGCGGCGCGGGAGAGCTGTCCGCCGCCGATGAGGGTATCGGAGCCGCAGCAGCAGCGAGTCCCGCAGACCTGCTTAGTCTATTCATATTTCAGACCTCCGTTCATTTGGATTTGACCGTACAATTATGTTGGTTTCATTATATCACGTCCGTACGGCGCGTGTCAATGATATAATCCGCGGAGGCTCAAAATGGTGATAATGTCCAAAAACGCGCGGAATTATTGTACAGAATGTGAATTGCGTTACTTAATTATTAATGCTATAATTATGGTGTGATATTGTATATACACGGCAGACGAGGGATAGATTCAAGAAGATAAAATGGGAAAAGGGGAATTTTACTATGAAGATCATCGCAAGAGCTGTCGCGGTCGTGCTGTCCGTGACGGCAGCCGTGCCGTCATTCGTCGGTACAGGCATCAAAGCTGACGCCGCGACGACAGTCACACTCTCGCCGTACAGCGTCTATGACATCAACGACGGCAAGTTCGAGGGCTGGGGAACCTCCCTGTGCTGGTGGGCGAACAGAGTCGGCTACTCCGACAGCCTCGCTCAGAAGGCGGCTGACACCTTCTACGGCGACAACGGTCTGCGCCTGAACATCGCCCGCTTCAACATCGGAGGCGGCGACGACCCGACGCATGACCACATCACGCGTACAGACTCGAATATGCCCGGCTACACCAAGTACAACAACGGAAATGTCACCTACGACTGGAACGCCGACTACAATCAGCGCAACGTGCTCCGCAAGTGTATCGAAGCGGCGGACGACGATATGATAGTCGAGATGTTCTCGAACTCGCCGCCGTACTACATGACGAACAGCGGCTGCTCAAGCGGAAACCGCGACGGCGGCAAGAACAACCTCAAGGACGACTGCTACGACGACTTCGCGAACTACCTCGCGGAGGTAAGCTACCACTACAAGAACGAGTGGGGCATCGACATACAGAGCATCACTCCCACCAACGAGCCGTATACCAACTTCTGGTATGCGGGAAGTCCCAAGCAGGAGGGCTGCCACTTCGACATCGGCAACTGCGAGAGCAAGATGATCCTCGAGCTCCAGCGTGCCATGAAGGAAAAGGGCATGGAGGACGTTATCATCAGCGCCAGCGATGAGACCTCCATCGACACGCAGATAGACGCTTTCAAGGCTCTGTCGGGCGACGCGAAGAACGCTGTCGGACGTATCGACACCCACACCTATGGCGGAAGCAAGCGCTCAGAGCTCAGGCAGCTCGCCGTTGACTCGGGCAAGAACCTCTGGATGAGCGAAGTCGACGGCAACGGTACAGCAGGTCAGAATGCGGGCGCGATGGCTCCCGGTCTGTGGCTGTCCGAGCGTATCACCGCGGACTGCAACGGTCTGAATGCGTCAGCGTGGATACTCTGGCAGGTGATCGACAAGCACGTCTGCGCGGCAGGCTACAACGGCAAGCAGGACTCGGGCATGGTCGATATGACCAAGGGCTTCTGGGGTACTGCGGTCGCTGACCACGACAATGATACTATCGTCCTCTCCAAGAAGTACTACTGCTTCGGTCAGTAC
>JAUMVH010000193.1 GCA_030530245.1 Ruminococcus sp. | reverse complement strand
AGGTGTATGAATACTTCTCGTAGATGTCGTGGATAGTAGCCTTTGTCTGCTCGTCGTCGCAGAAGCCGCCGTAGAACTCGTCCGCGAGCTTAGCCTTCACATCTTCGCTGACCTCGTATCTGCCCTCCGCCGCGAGCTTGCCGAACCACTCGGAGATGAGCTTGTCGTCCCTGCCCGTCATGAGGTAGAGCAGACGCTCGAGGTTGCTCGAGATGAGTATATCCATCGAGGGCGAAACTGTCGCGTAGAACCTGCGGTTCCTGTCGTATACGCCCGTGTTGATGAAGTCCGTGAGGACGTTGTTGATGTTGGACGCGCAGATGAGCTTGTTTACGGGTATGCCCATGTGCTTTGCGTAGTATGCCGCGAGGATATTGCCGAAGTTGCCCGTGGGAACTACGATGTTTACCTTGTCGCCGAGCGCTATCTCGCCGTCCTTGACGAGCTCAGCATACGCGGATACGTAGTATACCACCTGAGGCACGAGACGTCCCCAGTTTATCGAGTTCGCGGACGAGAACATCATGCCGTTAGCGGCAAGCCTGTCCTTGACCTCGTCGTCCGTGAATATAGCCTTCACGCCGTTCTGACAGTCGTCGAAGTTGCCCTTTATCGCGCATACGCCGACGTTCGCGCCCTCCTGAGTCTTCATCTGGCGCTTCTGCATGGGGCTTACGCCGTCCTCGGGGTAGAATACGAGGATAGATGTGCCCTCGACGTCGCGGAAGCCCTCGAGCGCTGCCTTGCCCGTGTCGCCCGATGTCGCAACGAGAATGACTATCTTCTTGTCGAGCTTTATCTTCTTAGCCGAGGTCGTGAGGAAGTACGGCAGTATCTGGAGCGCCATATCCTTGAACGCGCACGTCGGACCGTGCCACAGCTCAAGCATATACGTGCCGTCGAAGAGGTGTGCCATTTCGGCTATGCTCTCGCTCTCGAAGTTCTTCGTGCTGTAGGCGCTGTCGGTGCAGTAGTGTATCTCCGCCTCCGTGAAGTCGGTGAGGTACTTCGCGAAAACGCAGGCGGCTCTGTCGGTGTACTTCATCTCGCCGAGAGCCTTTATCTCGTCGTTTGTGAGCGTGGGTATGCTGTCGGGGACGAAGAGTCCGCCCTCTGCGGAGATGCCCTGCGTGATAGCCTCCGCGCTGCTTACCTTGACGCTGCTGTTTCTTGTGCTGTTGTAAAACATAGGATCACCCTTTTATCAGATTTGCCGATATATCGACATTTTTCACTTAGTAAATGAAGTCGTAGCCCGTCGTGTCGTAGGCGTTTTCGAGGTAGTCGACCTCCGTGACCTCGCCGCCCCCGACCGTTACCTGTGCCGTGTCGAACCGCGGCTGCAGCATTGTCGGATTCCGCCGCAGATACTCCGCCGCCGCGCGTATCACGAGTCCCTGCTTGCGCCTGTTCACAGCTTCAAAGCCGCTCACCATGCTGCCCTGCCTGCGGGTCTTGACCTCCACGAACGCGATGTAGTCGCCGTTCTCGGCGATGATGTCTATCTCGCCGCCCTTTATGCGGAAATTCCGCGATACTACGCTGTATCCGCGCTCGATAAGGTACGCGCACACGCGCTCCTCTCCGAGCCTGCCCGTCTCGGTCTTAGTCATTGCCGTCACCGAGTATCTTTTTCAGGAACGTTCGGCGGTGCACCTCGCTCGGACCGTATTTCCGCAGCATTTCGCAATGCAGAGCCGTTCCGTAGCCCTTGTGCTGCTCGAAGCAGTATTCGGGGTACTTCGCCGCTATCTCGCGCATATAGCGGTCTCGCGAGACCTTCGCGAGCACCGACGCCGCCGCTATCGAAGCCGACGTCGCGTCGCCCTTTATCACGCACCGCGCGGGGCAGCTAAGCTCGGGGAGCCTGTTGCCGTCTACGAGCGCCATATCGGGCTTTATGCCCAGTCCCTCGACCGCGCGCTTCATCGCGAGCATGGTCGCGTTCAGTATGTTGAGGCGGTCTATCTCCTCGACGCTCGCGGTCGCCACGCAGTAAGCGCGCGCCCTCGCGATGACCTCGTCGTAGAGCTTCTCGCGGCGCGATTCCGATATCTTCTTGCTGTCGTTGAGGTAGTCTATCAGCGTCTCGTCGTCGAGCACCGCCGCCGCCGCGTAGACATCTCCAGCGAGCGGACCGCGTCCCGCCTCGTCGACTCCGCATATTATCGGGAACTCCCTGCGAAGCTCCGTGTCGTAGTCGAATAGCTCCTTGTGGAGAATTATCCTTGCCATAGTCACTCCTTCGTCGGAGGGAGCTCAAGCGTGATGCGTCCGAGCTTGCCGCTCCTGAACTCGTCGAGCACGGTTATCGCGGCTCTCTCGGTGTTTATCTCGCCGCCCGAGACGACCATTCCGCGCTTCCTGCCGACCTTTTCGAGCAGTGCGAGCCCGTCGTCCCCGCCGTCAGGCTCTATCTTGTAGCGCTCCGTCAGCGACTGCGGGTAGCTCTCCGCGAGGTAGCTCAGGAGCTTCATCGCGAGCGTCTCGATGTCGAGTATATCATCGCTTATCGCACCCGTGAAAGCGAGCCTTATCGCCGCCGACTGGTCCTCGAACTTGGGCCACAGCACGCCGGGCATATCGAGGAGCTCGGTGTTGTCCTGAAGCTTCACCCACTGCTTGGTGCGGGTGACGCCGGGTCTGTCCTCGACCTTCGCGCGCTTGCCTCCCGCGAGCCTGTTTATAAGCGAGCTCTTACCCACGTTCGGGATACCGAGTATCATCATTCGTATCGGAGCTCCGCCCATGCCGCTCCTCTCGCGCTTCTCCATGAGCTCGCGCAGAACGGTCGCTTTCAGCGTGGGCATGAGCTTGTTCAGCCCCTTGCCCGACTTGCAGTCCACGGCAAGAGCTGTCACGTTTTCACTTTTGAGGTAGCTGACCCACGCCGCTGTCGCATTCGCGTCGGCGAGGTCACATTTATTGAGCAGCACGATACGCGGCTTCCGCGCAGTGAGCGTGTCTATCTCGGGATTGCGGCTGCTCAGCGGTGCACGCGCGTCTATCAGCTCCGCGACCGCGTCCACGAGCTTGAGATTCGCCGTTATCGCACGGCGGGTCTTCGCCATATGCCCCGGGAACCACTGTATCGTCTTTATATCGTTGTTTTCCAAGTTTGCCTCCTGTTCGTCAGCTGACAGCTCCGAAGTCCGAGAAGGGATAGATTCTCATCACTACCCTGCCCATGACGCTGTCCTCGGGCACGAAGCCGATGTCCGACGAGCGGCTGTCCTTCGAGACCGAGCGGTGGTCGCCCATCACGAATATATAGCCCTCGGGGACTGTCACGGGGTACCGTCCCGTAAACGCGCCGCCGTCAATGTGTGTGAGCCCGAGCCGCACGTAGTCCTCGCGCAGCTTTACGCCGTCCACGTACACCGCGCCCGCCTTGAAGTCGATATCGACGGTCTGACCGCCGTGCGCGATGACCCTCTTGACGATGATATCGCCGACTCCCTCGCCCTGCTCGAGCGCGCCGTCCTCCGCGAGCGTGAAGCTGCTGCGCGCGTCGATGAGCACGATATCGCCGTTTTCGGGCGACCTGTCGAGCAGGTTCACCACTACCTTATCGTTCGGCATGAGGGTGCTCTCCATCGAGCCGCCCCTTATCGTGGCTACCCTCACAAGGTAAGTGAACGCGAGCGTCACCACAAAAAAAGTTATGACAAGGGTCTCTGCGACGTCGGCAAAGCCGCTGCGCGGAGACCTCTTACTGCTGTCGGAGACCTCAGCCATTCTCGGGTCCCTTCCATGAATCTGTCAGTATGTCGAAATCCTTCAGCGGCGAGTATCTCACGAGAGCCTTGCCGTAGATCTGATCCTTCTTTACGAGACCGACGCTCCTTGCGCGGCTGTCGGTCGAGTGATTGCGGTTGTCGCCCATTACGAAGAAGTAGCCCTCGGGCACTGTTATCGGGTACTGGTCGGTAAATGCGCCGTAGCCGATGTCAGAGGTGGGGGTATTCTCGTTCACATAGGGCTCGATGAGCACCTTGTCGTCGACGATGACCTTGCCGTCCCTGATATCGACGGTCTGACCGCCGACTGCGATAACGCGCTTGATTATGCACTCGCCTATCGCATTTGAGCCCGCTCCCTCGGGTATGTAGGGGTTGCCGCTCTCGTCGAGGAGGTAGTTCACGTCCTTGTTGATGACGAGGATATCGCCGTAGTCGACGTCAAAGAACACGGTCGACATGAATATCTTGTCGGTGTTGCCGAGCGACGGGTCGTAGTCCTTATTGAGCGTGGGCACCATCGAGTGTCCCACGATATTCACGGGGTGGAGGATATACGTGAACACCATTACTATGATGAACACCGTAACGAGTGTGGACTCCACTATCTCCACGATATCCCTCAGGATATTCGTTTTCTCCTCGGTGGGCTCCGCCTGCTTCTTCTCTATTTTATCGTTATTGTTTTCCATAACGTGACCTCGCAGAAAAAAGAAATATGTAGCAAAAAAGGGACTTTGCGTCCCCCTGAGGATAAGTCCGACCTGCCGACAGCAAGTGTCGGCAGATACGGTCTCTGCCGCTTTTAGCGGATCTGTTCCTTGACCTTTGCAGCCTTACCAACTCTGTCTCTGAGGTAGTAGAGCTTAGCTCTGCGGACTTTACCGCTTCTTACGATCTCTACCTTGTCAACAACAGGTGAGTGGAGAGGGAAAACTCTCTCGATGCCGCAGCCGTGCGCAACACGTCTTACAGTGAAGGTCTCGCTGATGCCGCCGTGCTTCTTGGCGATAACAGTGCCCTCGAAGACCTGTATACGGCTCTTGTCGCCTTCCTTGATCCTTACGTGTACCTTTACGGTGTCACCAATGTTGAAAGCGGGAACGTTTTCCTTCATGCTTGCTTCGCTGATCATTTTGAGTGCATCCATTTTAATTTCCTCCTAAAATTTCCGAACATTCTTACCCGTTCCGCGCACTGAGCTCAGCATTCCTCACCGCACGGGAAAAATCGTAAATAAGGTGTGATGACCACACAGGTCACTGACGTGACCCTCTGCATAAGCAGGTATCGGGCAGCGGACTATCCGATTTAATGTCTTTCGGCATTAACCCTCGACCGTATGTGAGATATACGGACGGAATTTCAAAT
>JAUMVH010000192.1 GCA_030530245.1 Ruminococcus sp. | reverse complement strand
CTCATAATCGATCTCTGTAATGAGACCAAGCTCCCGCTGAAGATAATCCCCTTTATCGGAACCCTTATTCTTGGTGAGGAAGCCAGTCTTCTCAGACAGGTGCGTGACATCAAGACAGAAGAGCTCCTCGGTCGTGATCCCGTTACCTTTGACAATGAGAATATAAAGAACTTTGTCCACAATAAGATCTGCATGGTAACAGGCGGAGGCGGTTCTATCGGCTCGGAGCTGGTTCGCCAGATTGCCAAGTATGATCCCAAGCAGATCATTATTGTCGATATCTATGAGAACAACGCGTATGAGATACAGCAGGAGCTCGTAATGGAGTACGGCGATAAGCTGAATATTGCCACACTCATTGCTTCCGTGCGCGATTATTACCGAATGAATCAGATATTCGAGCGCTATAAGCCCGATGTTGTTTTCCATGCGGCGGCTCATAAGCACGTACCGCTCATGGAGGATTCCCCCATGGAGGCGATAAAGAACAACGTTGTCGGTACGTTCAATGTTGCTACTCTTGCGCAGTTCTACAAGGTCAAGAAGTTCGTTATGATATCGACCGACAAGGCTGTAAATCCGACCAACGCTATGGGTGCTTCCAAGCGCTGCTGCGAGATGATAGTACAGTACCTCGCTCAGCAGAGAGGCAGCTGCTGCACTGAGTTCGTTGCTACGAGATTCGGAAACGTCCTTGGTTCGAACGGCTCTGTTATCCCGATATTCAAGAAGCAGATAGAGCAGGGCAAGCCCGTTACGGTAACGCACCCTGACATCATCCGCTACTTCATGACCATTCCCGAGGCTGTCAGCCTTGTTATGGAAGCGGCTGCTATGGCTAAGGGCGGCGAGATCTTCGTCCTCGATATGGGCAAGCCCGTCAAGATAGTTACTCTTGCCGAGAACCTCATCCGTATGTACGGCAAGGAGCCTTACGTCGATGTACCGATACGCTTCACAGGACTTCGTCCCGGTGAGAAGATAAAGGAAGAGCTCCTGATGATGGAGGAGGGCCTCAAAAAGACCTCCAACAAGCTCATCTATATCGGCAAGCAGATAGAGATAGACGAGGACAAGTTCGTCATGGAACTGAGGTCGCTCCGTGACGCGGCGCTTGAAAATGACGAGGAGACCGCTATCAGGGCTCTCCACAAGATAGTGCCGACATTCATCACACCTGAGGAATTCAACAAGTCAGTTCTTCAGAAAGCATAATAATGATACAAAACCTCCTGTCGTATAAGAAAAAACGGCTTATGCGGCAGGAGGTTTAAAATGCTATATATAAGGGAAAAAAGGAGAAAGAATATGTGCGGAATCGTAGGATTTACTGGAACCAAGCAGGCGGCTCCCATACTTTTGGACGGTCTGTCGAAGCTCGAATACAGAGGCTATGACTCGGCAGGTATCGCTGTTCGTGACGGCGATAAGGACGCGGAGATAATCAAGGAGAAGGGCAAGCTGAAAGTCCTTTCCGATATGACTAATCAGGGCAAGGCGGTAAAGGGCAGCTGCGGTATCGGTCACACCCGCTGGGCTACACACGGCGAGCCCTCGGCGGTGAACGCTCACCCTCACAGCTCGGACGACGGCAACGTTATCGGCGTTCACAACGGTATCATCGAGAACTATCAGGAACAGCGCGAGAAGCTCATCAAGAAGGGCTACGAGTTCAAGTCGCAGACCGATACTGAGGTCGCTGTCAAGCTCGTTGACTACTACTACAAGAAGTATGCGTGCACTCCCGTGGAGGCTTTGGCACGTACAATGGTCCGTATCCGCGGTTCGTACGCGCTCTGCGTAATGTTCAAGGACTTCCCCAGCGAGATATACTGCGCCCGCAAGGACAGTCCGATGATTATAGGTATCGCTGACGGCGAGTCCTACGTGGCGTCTGACGTTCCTGCTATCCTGAAATATACAAGAAACGTTTACTACATAGGCAACCTCGAAATTGCAAAGCTCGAAAAGGGTAACGTGACCTTCTTCAACATCGACAGCGAGGTCATCGAGAAGCCTCTCACCGAGATAAAGTGGGACGCCGAGTCCGCTGAAAAGGGCGGCTATGAGCACTTTATGCTCAAGGAGATCCATGAGCAGCCCAAGGTTATCCGCGACACTATCAATTCCGTTGTTACTGACGGCGTTGTGCACTTCGATTCCGTCAACCTCACAGACGACGAGATGAAGAGTATTGAGCAGGTTTACATCGTTGCCTGCGGCTCTGCGTATCATGTAGGTATGGCGATTCAGTACGTTATCGAGAAGCTGACCTCGCTGCAGGTCCGCGTGGAGCTCGCTTCCGAGTTCCGTTACCGCGAGATGACGCTCAATAAGAAGAGCATGGTCATCGTTATTTCCCAGTCGGGCGAGACCGCTGATACGCTCGCGGCTCTCAGAATGGCTAAGGACAGCGGCGTAAAGACTCTCGGTATCGTAAACGTGGTCGGCTCGTCCATCGCAAGAGAAGCCGACAACGTGTTCTACACGCTGGCGGGTCCCGAGATATCCGTTGCTACTACCAAGGCTTACAGCTGTCAGCTCGTGGCAGGCTACCTGCTCGCGCTCCAGTTTGCCAAGGCAAGAGAAGAGATAACCGGCGAGCGCTACAACGAGCTCCTCGCCGAGATAAACACTATCCCCGAAAAGATAGAGAAAATTCTCGAGAACAAGGAGCGTCTCCAGTGGTACAGCAATAAGCTCATCAACATCACCGACGCTTTCTTCATCGGTCGCGGTATCGACTACGCTATCGGTCTGGAGGGCAGCCTCAAGCTCAAGGAGATAAGCTACATTCACTCCGAGGCTTACGCGGCAGGCGAGCTCAAGCACGGTCCTATCAGCCTCATCGAGGACGGCACTATCGTGCTCTCCGTTGTTACTCAGACCAAGCTCATCGAAAAGACTATCAGCAACATCGTTGAGGTCAAGAGCCGCGGAGCACAGGTCATGGCGGTCACGACTGCGGGCAATTACTTTCTCGAGGATACAGCGGAGTTCGTGTGCTACGTTCCGCAGATAGAGCCGCTGTTTGCGGGCAGCCTCAGCGTTGTGCCGCTCCAGCTCATCAGCTACTACGTGAGCATTGGCAAGGGTTTTGACGTTGACAAGCCGAGAAACCTTGCAAAGTCAGTTACAGTTGAATAATGCAGTAGATAAGGGCTCCCATGTGGGAGCCCTTTTTGCGTTTTCTATTCGGTCCTCAGATTCGCGAGCAGCAGCCTTTCGGTATTCGGCAGCAACGCTTCGCTCCCTGACAGGAAAAATGCGACCCTGCACTTCTTATCCCCGACCTCGGACAGGAGCTGTCGCGTGAGCTCGCCGCGGTCGTACTGAGCCTGCTCCTCGTTCGTGAGCCATACCTCGATGAAGCCCTGCTCCCTGTTGTCGATCACTTCCACGCTACCAACTCCTTTCCTTCATTATGCCCCGCAGAGTCAGGCGATAAACAGCTTGACCCGCGGAGCTTGATACACTATAATAGTAGGGGAGGCAGTCCCTTACAGGACGTTGCCGTAGTAGTTCGGAGGGATCTTCGGATAATCGTCCACGTGTCCGCTGAGCGTGGTCGGGACGTTGCGTCCGAGTTCCTTGTTGAAGAGGTTCGCCTTGACGATGATATCTCCGCGCATCATGCTGTCGAAGCGTTCCATCTCAGCCTTGCTAAAGCGGAGCTCAGCTGCGACGACGTTTGCGGAGTTCGGCGTCGGGCGGAGGAATATCTGCGTTCCCGCCTTGCCCATTACCGAGCCGAGCTCGGTGTTGCGGGGGTAAAAATCCTGCGTCGCTCCGAAGAAGGACAGGTGGATTTTGCGCCCTTCTTTCATCACTTTGCGTATCGGGCTCGTTGCCGAGAAGTTTTGGTTTTGCAGCTCGTCGACGAACACGTCCAGAGCTACCTGCGGATTATCGTGCTGGCAGTTGTAGAGTGTAGCCAAGAGCATATCTATCAGCTGGTTGCCCGACTCCGTGTAGGCGGAGCTTGTGCGGATAACAACTATGTTGTTTGAGCTCCCGAGTAACTCGCCCCACGACCTGTCAGCCATGCCGCACGCCTCGATATCCTCAAACAGGGGCTCGACGCGGTTGAGCAGGCTGTTCAGCGTAGCCTCTCCCTCATTCTTTCCGCCTCCGTTGAGGCGGCGGAGTATCGTTCTGCAATTGTGTCTGTCGCACTCGTTAAGCGCGGAGAGCTCGAAATCGCAGGCTTCCAGCTCGTCCAGCAGCGGCTCGAGGTAGTCCTTCATGGTTTCGGGCGTGAAGAACTCTTTGTCGATACCGTTGAGTTTGTTAATGATGGAATCGCAGGTGATCCTGCCGTTGCCGTCGAGTTCTGTTATGACCTTAGATAATACCGTGCGGAGCGCGTTGGACTGCGGAGCACTGAGCTCACCGATACCCGCCTGCAATATCCCGAGGAGCTGTCTCTTCTGCGTCGGGAGGCTTGCAATGCGGTCAATCCTGAAGAGGTCTACGGGTATACCGTCCCTGTCGAGGTCGTGTATCGTGACATTGGCGTCGACAAAACGCCTCGACAGGTTGCGGCAGAGCGCCTCGTACGTGAACGAGTCTGACGAGTCGAACACGACCACGCGGTGCCCGAGCCCGAAGCACTTGGCAAGGAGCTGGCAGAGCAGGTAAGTCTTTCCCCAGCCGCTCTGCCCTGTGACGTAGCTGTGCCCGTTTTCTTCGTCTGTGTAGCATATCTGCTTGCCTGCGACACGTCCTTCCGCGTCGCGGAGGATAGCGAGAAAATCCGTCTTCGGGACTTCACCCTCACCGAGCAGGAACGCCTCGCTCGCGATATTGTGGAGCCTGTACAGCACATCGGCGTCGAGTATCTCAGCCGAAACGTCGTACAAATACAAGCGCTGATGTTCGCCCACGCTGTTGTGAACCTCGATAGGATGCGCGTTTCCGTCGGTGGCTTCAAGAGCGCGGGTCTGCCTGAGAGCCCTCATAAGGCTGTCGAGGCTGTGAGTGGTCGTCATCTGTGCGAGGACCGCTTCGATGACCTCGGAGGGAATGTACATTCTGTTGCCGTCAATGATGAACTTGCTGCCGTCGTTGTCGAAACTCATGCTGCGGCGTTTGAGCACAGGTACAATCGACT
>JAUMVH010000191.1 GCA_030530245.1 Ruminococcus sp. | reverse complement strand
TGAACTAACGGTTCATACACGGTAGCTGCGAATCCGCCAGAGGGGGCTCCCCTCAATGCGCCCTGAAATATTTTGTAGGGGTCGATGCCCACATCGACCCGACAAATAATAGTGTGACAGGCGGGCTGATGTGGGCATCAGCCCCTACACGTTGATTCATGTGATCACAAAGTCACGCCGTTTTCCTCGAGCAATTTTCTCGCGGAGACTACCGAATCCACGCCGTCGGGGTTCTTTATGGGGGCGAACTCTCTGTCGCGCTCCACCTCGTAGGGGATACAGCTGTCGTGCATATTAATCATATCGAGTATCAGCTTCTCGAACTTGTGACCGTTGGGCTTGTCGGGACTGATGAAAGTGCCGTTTTCGTCCATATACGGTATCTTCTTGTCGACTGTGTGGACGGGCATATTCTGCTTGTTTATCTCCTCGAGCTTCGCTATGCTGAACAGGTAGTTGAGGATAACGCCGTACTTGTACGCGAGGGCGCCGTCCGCGCCGCGCTGAGTTATCATCTCGTCGGTCATCTCGTAGTACTCGACTATCGAGGGCTTGCCGTCCTCGAGGCACATTACGCCCACACGCTCCTCGGGAGCCGATTTTGCCACGACCTTGCTTCCCGACTGCGCTCCCGACCTGATTATCGCGCCGATGAAGAGCGGATCGGCTATCTTCGCGAGGACGTTGTCCACGCCGAACACGTTCAGCCACTCCGCGCCGCTCTCCTTTAGCTGTGCGAGCAGTCCCGAACGCTCCAGCGACGAGAACCAGCCGCCGTTGCCGTTCGGTGAGGAGGATATGCGCGACTTGCTCTCCATATATATCTTCCCGCCGAAATCGACCGACGGAGCCATGTCCTGCACGAAGAAGTGTACGTAGTCGGCGTTGTAGCCGAAGAAATCCTTCTCGCGGAAGAAGCCGACGGTGTCGTCGTGGTTCTTCTCGCTCGTCATCACGCAAAGGTGAATCCACGCGCCCGCCTCGTCCACGACCTTCATCATATTATTGATAAGGCACTCGAAGATGTACAGCTCGCGCGTGATACCGACATTGTACATACCCTTGGGCTTGTCGAAGCCGAGACGCGTGCCCTGTCCGCCCGCGAGCAGCACCGCCGCGACCTTGCCCGCTCTTATGGCTTCGATACCGAGCGCGCGGTACTCGCCGCTGTTTTTGGCGATATCGGCGGCGGTGACGGCTCCGATGGGCTCTATCTTACCGCGTTTGAGGGCGGAGTTGTTCTCGCTGTCGAGTGCGTCGAGTATGGAGAAATCTATCTTTTCGATCTGTGCGAGAAGCGAGCTCTGCTCCTCCGCGCTGAGCTCCCCGTAGAAGCCGAGGAGGTGCTCCTGTCCGCAGGAGGCGAGAAGTTCCGCTGCTTTTTCGTAAGTTATCATGCTGATACCCCTTTTTGACTGATATTATTGATACCATTATATCACATCAGAACAGAAAAAGCAACTGTGGGAGGATATCACCGCCGCGCCTTGACTTTTTGCGCAAATCGGACTATAATTGTATTAGGCTCGCAGGAGCAATAAATAACAGGAGAAAAACTATGGATAATATCAGAATTACCGACCTCTACGACCTCTCGCACACCGCCGCCGCCGACTATCTGCGCGGCTTCACCTACCCGTGGGAGGCTCTGAAGGGTATCAGCGACTTCATCATACAGCTCGGCAGGACGCTCAGTCCCGATGAGTACGACAGCCCCGCGGAGAACGTGTGGGTACATAAGACAGCGAAGGTGTTCCCGAGCGCATACCTCGGCGCGCCGTGTATCATCGGAGCTGGCACGGAGGTACGCCACTGCGCGTTCATACGCGGAAGCGCGCTCGTCGGCGAGAACTGCGTGGTCGGCAACTCGGTCGAGCTCAAGAACGTCATCATCTTCGACAACGTGCAGACCCCGCACTACAACTACGTCGGCGACAGCATACTCGGCTACAAGTCGCACATGGGCGCGGGCTCGATAACCTCGAACGTCAAGTCCGACAAGACCAATGTCGTTATCAAATCGGGCAGCGAGACCATGGAGACGGGTATCAAGAAGATAGGCGCTATGCTCGGCGACTTCGTTGAGGTCGGCTGCAACAGCGTGCTCAATCCGGGTACGATAATCGGCAGGAACTGCAACATCTACCCCACAAGCTGCGTCAGGGGCGTCGTTCCCGAGGGCAGCATATGGAAAACAGGCGGAGTCGTAGTAAAGAAGAATCGATAATGTGCCGCAAGGCACACGGCGACTCTTCACTATTCGTTATTCACTAAAAAAGCCATAAAGGAGCGAATGCTCCTTTATGGCTTTTTCATTAGTGGTAGTATGAATCTATGCCGAGGTACTCCTCAAGCGTGAGGTTCACGTCGTCGCGCTTGTCGGCTTCCTTGCGGAATGCCTCAGCGTTCTCCTTGCCGATGTATCTGATGTGCCACGGCTCGTACTTATAGCCTGTAACGTCCTGCTTGCCGAACGGGTAGCGGAGTATGAAGCCGTACTCGTTGCAGTGAGCTTCTATCCATATCGCCTCGGGAGTTCCGATGAAGCTGTCGTCGATGATATTTACGTCTATCGCCATGCCCGACTGGTGCTCGGAGTAGCCGGGACGCGCCGAGAATGTGTCAGCGGTGGACTGTCCGTATGCGTTGACGTAGTTGTTGTATATCTGCGACTGGAGGTCATACGAGCGGAAGCCAGACGACAGGTATATGGTTACGCCGTCCTTAGCCGCGCCGTCGACGAGCTCCTGAAAAGCGGCATTGGTCTCGGGAGTGAGTCCGCCCGGGTTGTAGTCCTGAGGGAGCGGGTAGGACTTGTTCGCTATCAGTATGCCGTCAATGTAGGTGATACCATTGACGACCTCCGTGCCCGAGCTCTTCTTGACCGTGACCTTTACCTCGGCGCCCTTTGTTTCGTCGTCCTTGTCGGCAACGCTGATTATGCACTTGCCCTCGGACTTGCCCGTGATGTTGCCGACGCTGTCGACTGTGGCTATCGTCTCATCGGAGCTCGACCACACCTCGTCGATGGAATCGTACACGTAGGGGTAGGTCAAAGTCTGACCGACGAATACCTCTGCCTCGTTGTAGCTGAGGGTAACGCCGCTGATCTTGCCGCCCTCGGGGAAATCATCGGGCTCCTCGGCGGTGGTCTCCTCGGGCTCGGCTTCGGTCGTTGCCTCCTCGGGCTCGGTGCTCTCGACCGTACCTCCCGCAACGCTGAAGCTCTCGGAGCTCTGCTCGGTCTTGGGGACTTCCCTGCCGCAGGAAACAGCACTGAACGCAAATATCAGGGCCGCCGCTGTGGCGAGTATCAAAGCTTTTGATATCTTCATTTTTTTCATCTCCATATCTTTTCTGACAGGTTCGTTATTTTCCTGTCAGATACAGTATAACTCATTTTTTCGCAAAAGTAAAGCCTTTTTTCAAAAAATGTCACTTCTTGACATTCTGCCGCGAATAGAATATAATTGAATAAATACTTTAGGAGGTAAAAATATGAGGTACCAAAACCCCGTTATCAAAGGCTTCTACCCCGACCCGAGCGTCTGCTTCGCAAACGGCAGATACTATCTCGTGACGAGCTCTTTCCAGTACTTCTGCGGAGTCCCACTCTTTGAAAGCTCCGACCTCGTCAACTGGAAGCAGATAGGTCACGTCCTCACCCGCGGGAGCCAGCTCCCTCTCGGCGGCGCGGTGAGCTCGGGCGGCATATACGCCCCCACGATACGCTTCAGCGACGGCACGTTCTACATGGTCACGACCAATACCACCACGGGCAGGAACTTCTACGTCACCACCGACGACATCTACGGCGAGTGGTCGGAGCCCATCGTGGTCGCGCAGGACGGCATCGACCCGTCGCTCTACTTCGAGGACGGCAGAGCCTATTTCATGAGCAACGGCTCCGACGACTTCGGCGACAGCGGCATAACACAGTGCGAGATAGACATCGCCACGGGCAGGAAGCTCTCGCCCTCGAAGACGATATGGCACGGCAGCGGCGGCCGCTACCTCGAGTCGCCGCACCTGTACAAGATCGGCGGCTGGTACTACCTCATGGCGGCTGAGGGCGGCACGGAGTACGGGCATATGGTCACCTGCGCGCGCAGCCGCGAGGTATTCGGCGAGTACGAGACATACCCGCACAATCCCGTGCTGACGAACCGCAACCTCGGCGGCTTCGTCATACAGGGCGTAGGTCACGGCGACCTCATACGCAAGCCCGATACGGGCGAGTGGTTCATCATGCACCTCGGCTTCCGACAGGCGGGCGAGTGGGAGCCGTATCACCACCTCGGGCGTGAGACCTTCCTCACCCCCGTGACCTTCGGGGACGACGGCTGGTTCACTGCTGGCAAGGACGGCACGGTCGTACCCGAGTTTGAGATGGAGGGCGATTTCACGCAGGATACCGAGCTCACGGCGAGCCTCGGCACGAACGAGTGGGTGTACCTGCGCAACCCCGATATGGCGAATTATGAGCTCTCCGCGGACAGATACGTTCTCCGCGGCACGGGCGTGACCCTCGACGAGAAGGCTTCCCCGACGTTCATCGGTATCCGTCAGCGCGAATTCTGCGGAAGCCTTGACGTGGCGGTCAGCTCCGACGGCGCGGAGGCGGGCGTGAGCGTCTACATGGACGAGCGCCACCGCTACGACCTCGCGATACGTCCCTGCGGCGGCGGATACGAGGCTGTGCTGCGCCTGACTATAGGCTCCTCGCAGTATATCCGCAATTCGGCGAAGCTCTCGGGCAGCGCGGCGAAGCTCCGCGTCGGCTTCGGCAACTACAGCTACAGCTTCTCAGTCGTGGACGGCGGCACCGTTCACGACTTCGGCTCAATGGAGACGCGCTACCTCTCGTCGGAGGTCGCGGGCGGCTTCACGGGCGTGGTGTTCGGGCTGTACGCGGTCGGAGACGGCGGAACAGGCGAATTTTCTGAATTTGAGCTGAAATATAACTGACTATGCGCGGAATAATTCCGCGGGCAAGCAACTATGGAGCGGAACAAGGGGAGGCTCTCTCTTCTAAAGATTCCCTTAACAAACAATTTGTATGTATGTGGTCTCCGAGGGAGTGATCCCTCGGAGATTTGTTTTATTCTGCTTCACATTTCAA
>JAUMVH010000190.1 GCA_030530245.1 Ruminococcus sp. | reverse complement strand
GAGCCGCGGGTGCGGGAGCAGCGGGAAGTGCAGCGGGCGCGGGTGCGAGAGCCTCGTACTCGTCGAGGAGGATAGCCTTGCCCTTCTCTACCTCGACCTCGTATGTCTTACCGTTAAGTGTAACTTTATACTTCATCGTTATTTTACCTCCTTAATGGATATGAAACGCAGTTCATTGAGCGGAGTCTGCATCTTATCGGCAACTATTGCCATTATCATAGCCGCCTCCTTGTCGGGTACGCCGTGAAGCTTTACGTGTCCCGCCGAGCCCGGTGCGCACGGGAGCGCAAGAGGTGTTACGGTCAGAGGATTAGCCTCGACCTCCTTCTTCACGTTCTCGAGGACAGCCTCAGCCTTTGCTTTAGCCTTCGCGTCCTTGCTCTTGAAGATGGCGCCCGTGATGTAGAGCACTATCATCAGCAGCACAAGCCCGAAGAATACGACAGCATAGCCGAATACAGCCGTTATAGCCGCGTCGCCTATCTCCATCTTCGTGCCGCTGTCAGCCGTCTGAGCGGCAAGCAGTGTGAAATTCATCATAGTGTGAAGCCTCCTTACATTTCCTCAATGGTGTAAACTGCTTCATTCTCCTCCTGAGCCTTGCGGTCCTTGAGGAACTTCATTGTCTGGTCGGGGTAGCAGATGTAGCTCATCACATCTTCCTCGCAGCGGCAGAGGTCACCGAGAGCGTCCTTGGCAGCTGTGAAGTCGTCGCCTGTGCGCTTTGCGTCCTCTACGCGGCAGTCAACGGGCTCAGCGCCCTCGAGCACCTTGTCGAGGAGCTCCTGACTGATGGGAGCGGGCGCGATACCGTACTCGCCCTTGATGTAGTTCTTGACTTCCTTGGAGATGTTCTTGTAGCGCTCGCCGATGAGCACGTTCGTTACTGCCTGATTGCCCACCATCTGAGAGAGAGGCGTTACGAGCGGAGGATAGCCGAGGTCTGCTCTTACTGCGGGTATCTCCGCGAGAGCCGCGTCGAACTTATCCATTGCGTGCATATCCGTGAGGTTTGCTATCATATTCGAGAGCATACCGCCCGGCACCTTGTATACGAGCGCCTGAGCGTCCGTAGCAAGGCTCTTGGGGTTGAGCTGTCCGCTGTCGACGTACTTCTGCTTGATGGGCTTGAAGTAGTCGTTTACCTTGTTGATAACGTCCTCGTCGAGACCTGTCTCGATGCCGTACTGCTTGAGCGCGTAGAACATCGTCTCGGTCGCGGGCTGTGATGTACCGCCCGAGAAGCACGAGGTAGCGGTGTCGATGACGTCTATGCCCGACTCGATAGCCTTTGTGATCGTCATATAAGCCATACCCGTTGTGCAGTGGGTGTGGAGGATAAGGGTCATGTCGCCGATAGCGTCCTTGATGCCCTTGATGAGGTGCTCTGCCTCGTAGGGAGACATAGTACCCGCCATATCCTTGAGGCAGATGGTGTCAAAGCCCATTGTCTTGAGCTCCTTGCACATCTCGATGTACTTGTCAACTGTATGTACGGGGCTCTGTGTGTACGAGATACAGCCCGAAGCTACGGTCTTCTCGGTCGCGTACTTCTTCGTAGCCTCGAGAGCCGTTGCGATGTTTCTGAAATCGTTGAGCGCGTCAAAGATACGGATAACGTCGATACCGTTCTTTATCGAGAGCTCGATGAACTTCTCTACAACGTCGTCGTGGTAGTGCTTATAGCCGAGGAGGTTCTGACCTCTCAGGAGCATTTGCAGACGTGTGTTGGGAAGGTTCTTTCTCAGTCCGCGGAGCCTCTCCCACGGGTCCTCGCCGAGATATCTGAGACACGAGTCGAATGTGGCTCCGCCCCAGCACTCTACGGAGTAGTAGCCCGCCTTGTCCATATCCGCGAGGATACCCTCGTAATCGGCATAGGGCAGACGTGTCGCCATGAGCGACTGGTTTGCGTCACGCAGAACGGTTTCTGTCAGTTGCACTTTTTTCATGTACAAGCCTCCTAAATTCTCAACTCTGCATTGCAGAGATAGTGTACTTCGGGCTCCCTCGGGAGCGTTCGGGTCGGGGTATCTTGCAAATGACCCAAATCAAAATCAATTATAACACATCTGAAAAAAAATTTCCACTGTTTTTTCAAGTTTTTTTATTTATTTTATTTCTTTTCCGATATTTTTTTCATATAGCGCTAAAAAGAGCAGTCTCGTCAAAGACTGCTCTCCTATCATCTTTTCTTCTTGAAACGAGGCATTATGCGCTTGATGTAGACCTTGTACACGACGTCGAGGTTGAAGTCGTACAGCAGGAATATGACGTTGCACAGCACCAGCAGGGCTATCGCGCCGTATCTGCCGAAGTCGTTCATGTCCTCTATCATCTGCTTTATCCCGAAAATGTACACCGTCACGTAGAAGAAGCCTATCGCGCAGGTGTTGAACACCAGCTCCTTCAATATGAAGCGTATCGGTCCGAAGCGTATTTTTTGCAGAAAAAAACGGAGCATTGGGTAGTGCCCGAACAGCATGATGAACAGCAGCGCCGCCTCCTTGTCCGCGGTGATGAACAGCGAAAGCAGGCTCACAGACACATACGTGACCATCGCCCAGCTGATACTGACCTCCTCCACGATTATCAGCAGCAGCACTCCCGCAATGAGCGGCAGTATGATATACAGCGGCGAGATGATACCCGCAAGGAACATCGTCACAAGGCACAGCGCCGATACGATACCGCCAAGGGCTACCCTGTAGCTCTTATCCATTATCTGCCACAGCCTCTGCGTCCGAGTCCTCGGCGGGCTTCTTGCTGTGCTGTATGCCGTATACTATCGCGGAGAGGAGCCTGTGCGGAACGAAGCGCGAGGCGAATACTCCCGCCCTTACCGTGAGCCCCGGGATAGCGATGAGCTGGCGGTCGAACGCCTTCCTCAGCGCGTATTCAGCCGCATAGTCGGGCGTGATGGGCTTCACGCTGAACGAGACTCCCGCGCGGTTGTTGAAGTTGGTGTCGACGGGTCCGGGACAGAGCACGGTTATGCTCACATTCGACCTGTCGCGGCGGAGCTCCTCCGCTATCGCGAGGCTGAGCCTTACCACGTAGTTCTTCGACGCATAGTACGACGAGAGCAGCGGTCCCGTCATGAAGCCTGCCGACGAGGCAACGTTGAGGATTATGCCGCGGTCGCGCTCCTTGAAGTCGCGCAGGAAGAGCTTGGTGAGTATGTGCACCGCGACGATATTGACGTCTATCATGTTGAGCTCGTCGTCGAGGTCGGTCTTCTCGAATCTGCCGAAAATGCCGTAGCCTGCGTTGTTCACGAGCATATCCACGTCCTTGTCCTTGCAGAACTCATAGACCTTGAACACGTCCTCGCGCTTGGAGAGGTCGGCGACAATGGTCTCGACGCTGCCGAGCTCGGACCTGAGCTGCTCAAGTGCTGCCTCGTTCCTGCCCGTGAGTATGAGCTCCCAGCCGCGGCTGCCGAGCTTCCTTGCCATGCTCTTGCCTATTCCCGATGTTGCGCCTGTTATCAATGCTTTCATATCTGTTACCTCGTTTCCAGTTTTTTGAAGTTTTTCGTATTTACCGCGTCTATGCCGAACAGGAAGAGCGTCTGCTCATAGTCGTTCGGGTCGACAAAGTCGGTGAGCGGTCTGTCCGCGTATTCGGGCATATACACCGCTATCTCGCTGTAGTGCTGTGTAAGGAAGGGCACAAAGCCCGCCGAGCACTCGCTGCCTATCAGAAGCAGGCGGCGGTCGTTGCTGAGGTCGGTGCGTATCCTCACGAGCGGCTCCCTCCCGCCGAGGTAGAGCCTGTACATATCGTCCGAGCCGAGCGCGTCCGTGTCGTAGAGCGAGCACTCGCGCTCCGTACCGTCATTCCCGACGCTGATGCACTCCTTGACCTGCGCTCCGTCGGCGTACTCGTAGATGTCGAGTATGTCGGGCTCGCACTTCATATAGAGCGTCCGCCTGTAGAGGTCGCCGCGGTACTCGTTCGTAACGTGGCGTATCGTGTACTTGTCGAACGATACGGGCTGCGAGCCGAGCTTCTGTATGACCGTCCTGTAGAGGCAGTACGCGCCGTACATCGTCCACTTGCTGTCGCTGCGCAGGTATATGCGGTCGTCGCTGAGCATCTTCATCAGGTTGTACGCGTCAACGCGCCTGATGTCGCCGCTGAGCTGCTCGTAGAGGCGGTCGGTCTGCTGCTTCTCCGTCAGGCGGGAGAGGTGTGACGGGAGCGCGTCGCCGTACACGCCCGCTGAGGTCGGGACTGCCGCGAAGTATACCGCTCCGCTGTAGCTGTCGGCGAAGGAGTTGATGAGTGCCGCGCTCTCCTCGGTGCTCTCGCGCTCCGAAAAGTCGGCGGCGATAAGGCGGTCGTCGGCGATGTAGACTCCGTTCACGATGTTGCCGCTGATGCCCGAATCTATGCGCGAGCCGACCGAGCGCCACTTCTCGCTGAACGCGAAGTGCTGCGCGGCATAGGAGCTCAGCGCGCTCCCGAAGCCGCCGTCTGCTATATTATCCCACGTAGGCGCGGGAATAACCGCTTTTTCGCTCGGAGCGAGGGAAGCCGCTCCGAAGAATGCGATGAACGCCAGCACCGCCACCGCGGTGAGCTTGCTTGTGATATTCTTCATATTTCGCCTCCTATAGCCTCAGCAGGAGCATTCCCGAGCTGCCCGACGACGAGATGAGCGCCGTGCACAATGCCAGCAGCAGCACCATCACCGCGGGAGTCACTGCCGAAAATATCTTCCTCAGCAGCTGCCTGCGCGAGCGGACGAGCATATTCCTGAACAGGTCGGTCGAGGCGTACATCGTCACGAGCAGCACCACGAGGTACGACCTCAGCAGATACAGCGTCAGCCCGTCGGTGAGCGAGCGGTTGCCGCCTATCATCGCGAGCAGGTACGCAAGTCCGCCCGATACGGTGTCGCTCGCGAGGAATACTGAAAATACCGTCACGAGCAGGAACGTATATATGATACCCGTCGCCTTGAGCATACGGGACTTTCTAAGCCTGTTCTCGACCACTATCGCCGTGCCCATGAGGGCTCCCCACAGCGCCGCGCTAAGGCTGAAGCCGTACCAGAAGCCCGCAACAGTCCATGCTCCGATGAAGACGAGCTTCCTCAGATAGCGGCTCTTTATCGGCGAGGCGAAGGGCTTCGTGATGTAGTTGCGGAACCAGTGTATCACCTGAACGTGCCATTTCGCCGCGAAATAGCGTATCCTGCTGCTGAAAAGCGGGTAGTTGAAGCTCTGCGGGAACCTGAACCCGAAGCAGTAGCCT
>JAUMVH010000189.1 GCA_030530245.1 Ruminococcus sp. | reverse complement strand
TCTCCGTGAGGTGTCCGCCGCGCGTAAGGAGGTGCCGGGTCGAAGAGGCTACCCCGGCTATATGTACACCGACCTCGCCTCGCTCTATGAGCGCGCGGGACGTCAGGACGGCAAGGAAGGCTCTATCACGATGATTCCTATCCTCACCATGCCCGAGGACGACAAGACCCACCCCATTCCCGACCTCACGGGCTATATCACCGAGGGACAGATAATCCTCTCGCGCGAGCTCTACCGCAAGGGCATCAATCCGCCTGTGGACGTGCTCCCGTCGCTGTCGCGACTCAAGGATAAGGGTATCGGCAAGGGCAAGACCCGCGCCGACCACTCCGATACCATGAACCAGCTCTTCTCCGCCTATGCACGCGGCAAGGACGCCAAGGAGCTCATGGTCGTGCTCGGTGAGGCGGCTCTCACGCCTACCGACCTGCTGTACGCGAGGTTCGCGGACGAGTTCGAGAAGCGCTACGTTTCGCAGGGCTTCGAGAATAACCGCTCTATCGAGGAGACCCTCTCCATCGGCTGGGAGCTGCTCAGACTTCTCCCGAGAAGCGAGCTCAGACGTATCAGAGAGGAGTACCTCGCGGAATACTACGACAAGAAGAACTGAGGTGAGCCCGATTGGCAAGACTTAACGTAAATCCCACGCGCATGGAGCTGAGCAAGCTCAAAAAGAAGCTCGTCTCCGCCCAGCGCGGTCACAAGCTCCTCAAGGACAAGCGCGACGAGCTCATGCGGCAGTTCATGATACTCATCAAGGAGAACCGCCAGCTCCGCGCGGAGGTCGAGGCGGCTATCTCCGAGGCTGACCGTTATATGGCGGTCGCGGGCTCAGTCATGCAGAGGGAGGCGCTCGAAACGGCGCTCATGCTCCCGAAGCAGGAGGTCGAGCTCGAGGTGGGGGAGAAGAACGTCATGAGCGTGTATATCCCCGTTTTCAGCCCGAAGTACCGTACCTCCGACACCAGCGACATCTACTCCTACGGTACGGCTTTCACCTCCACCGACCTCGACGGCGCAGTCAACGCGCTGAGCGATATCTTCCCGAAGATGATACGGCTCGCGGAGGTCGAGAAGGCGTGCCAGCTCATGGCGGACGAGATTGAGAAGACCCGCCGCCGCGTAAATGCGCTCGAGCACATCATGATACCCGACTATCAGGAGACTATCAAGTACATCACGATGAAGCTCTCCGAGAACGAGCGCTCCACGACCACATCGCTGATGAAGGTCAAGGACATGGTGCTAAAGCAGAGCCACAACTTCACATGATATCAAGCAGGCAATTGTTTTGTTGGATCTCCGAGGGAAGCCCCTCGGAGATTTTTGCTGTTGGTGAAAAATATGAACTGCCCTTGACTTTTTTTATAAAAAATGTATAATAGGTATTATAGAGCAGGTGAGGTGCTCGCAAACATAGCAAAGGCGAAACAGATAAGACAGAAATACATCTGGAGCGGATAGCCTTCAGATGTCCTTCCGCCGTTATTATGATGCGGAGGGAGCAGCTATCGTTTATGAGGGTATAATTATGAAGAACATGAACAAAAAGGGTTTGATGAAAGCTCTTACGGGCAGCCTGATGGCAGCAGCTATGGCAGCTGCTCCCGTAACGGGCGCTATGGTACCTGTGGGCGCAAACGCGGGTGAACTGCTCGGTGCTACCGACTTCGAGGACGGTGTCGGAATACCGTGGCATACCTGTTCGTCTGCTTCTGCAAGGCAGGATTTTGAAATTGAAGACGGAGCCTATACCGTCAGGATACTGAATAATTTGGGCGGCAGCGGAAGATGGGATCTGCAGTTCCGCCACAGAGGTCTGTATATCGTAGAAGGTCATAAATACCATATCCACGCGGAGATAACCCCTTCCGAGGACGGCTGTGTGTATACCTGCATTGGCAACTATGCCAATACTGCCGAGTACTGGAACGATACGGGCAGCGGCGACTGGCAGCCGATCAAGCTGACTAAGGGAGAGACATATATCATTGACACTGATTTCGTAGCAGGTACAGGTCCTTCCCGCGTAGAGAGCGGTCCTGCTCAGTGGGTTTTCATGTATGCCTCCGACAAGGGCGCAGAAAGCGAAGAACTGGGGCTGACGGGCACAGGTATGCCGAACGGCTCTACGCTCACATTTGATAATATGTCGCTGACTGATGAGGACTATACCCCCGATATAATCGGGCAGGAGTACGGCGTCATCAGACCTAAGTCGAATGTGCGCCTCAATCAGGTAGGATATTTTACGGGACTCAAAAAGAAGGCGTCGTATACTACCGATGCTCCGACTCCTCTTGAATTCGATGTTTATGACGGCTTGGGAACTTCCGTATATCACGGAATGTCTACTGTAATTTCGGGCGACTATGATTCGGGAACTCCCGAGAATACGACCTCAAGGACAAGCGGCGGAAAGGCTGTCACCAAATACAAGGACAGCGGTAAATTCGTCCACATTCTTGACTTTACGGACTTACGGGAAGCGGGCGACGAATACTTCATTGTTGTAAGGGACAGTACGGGCGTTTCGGGTACACGGTACGGTATACAGGAAAAGGCGTTCGATACGGAAGTATCAGGCGATAAGGTAGTGTGGACGAACCCGAAGACACTGAAGGAATATCGGATGAACAAGTCCCATACTTTCCGAATTTCCGATAATATCTATGACGGACTTCTCCGCGACTCCATGAGCTATTTCTATCAGAACCGCTCGGGCGTTACGATCAAGTCCGAATATATCAAGAACGCCAATGCGGCTTCCCTTGCACAGCCGCAGGCAGGTCACGACCCCGATACTGCCTATGTTCAGCCTAAGTGGGTAAAGTATTACACCGATAAATTCGACGGCGACAAGGACTACGAGATAACGGCTTCAAACGGCTGGTATGAAGCGGCTGACCACAGCAAGTGCGTTGTCAGCGGAGGCATATCCGTGTGGACGCTGCAGAATATGTATGAGATGTCCAAGCACCTCGGCGCGGACGAGAAGTGGGCGGACAGCGAATCAATGCTTATCCCGCAGGACGAGAATAATGCCGAGGGCTCTCCCGATGTTCTCGATGAGGCGAGAGTTGAGCTGCAGTGGATTTTTGATATGATGGTCAAGTCCGATGATCCGTATTTTGGCGAGGATAAAGGTATGGTGTATCACAAGATGCAGGACCATAAATGGACAGGTCTCGCCATACACGCATGGGCGTATGAGGGATATAAAGATGTGACCCGTATCGTTAAGCCGCCGTCATATGCTGCTACTTTCAATATGGTCGCCTGTGCCGCTCAGGCTGCACGTCTCTGGGAGGGGATAGACGACGATTTCGCAAAGAAGTGCCTTGAGAATGCTCAGATCGGTCTGGCTGCGGCAGAAAAGCATAAAGCCGAATGGTACGACAAGAACGGCAGATCCGCTGAGCAGGACGATACCCTCGGCGTAAACAGCAGGGGGGACGACGTGTATTTCGCTCCTCTCGATCAGGCGATAGGCGGAGAGCCCTACGGAGATACTTACGTAACAGATGAGTACTACTGGGCGCTTTGCGAGCTTTTCGCTACGACGGGTGATAAGGAATATTACGACAAGCTCAGGGTGTATAAGAACTCCAACGACGCCACAGCAATGGATAAGGCTTTCGGAATGACGACCAATCTCAGCGGCGGTGAGAATAACGGTTCGTTCAGCTCGTTCAACCGGGGCTGTACGGCAGGTCTCGGTACATTGTCGCTTTATCTTAACAGCGAACAGCTCAATGAGGAGGAGGCTGCGGCTGTAAAGGCTTCTATATGCAAGGCTGCCGACAGCTACCTCAAGCAGGAGGAAATATCGGGTATGGGTATACCGTACGTCGGTGTTACCTTTGCTGATGAAACAAGTATCGGTATCGGTGAGCCAATTGATTTTTCGGGCTATGAACGCGGCTCAAATTCGTTCGTTGTGAATAACGCGATAGTAATGGCGTATGCCTACGACGCTGCCAAGGCTCCCAAATACCTCAGCGGTGCGGCAACTGCTATGGACTATATCTTCGGACGCAACGGCAACGACTTCTCGTATGTATCGGGCTACGGCGACACGGAGTCAGGCTCTGTTATGCAGTATCCTCACCACAGGCTATGGGCTAACGGCATTGATCCTTCCTTCCCGAAGGCGCCTTCGGGTGTACTGTGCGGAGGTCCGAATGATGCGGTCAATGATGAATATATCCGCGGTGTGGGACTCAAGAGAGGCGCCCTTGCAAGTCAGAAGTGCTATGTCGATTCGGGCGAAGCGTGGTCGGTGAACGAGGTCGCGCTCAACTGGAATGCTCCTCTCGCGTGGATAACCTCCTACCTTGAGGACGTTGCTCCCGAGGTCAGTGATGTTTCGGATGCACCTGTCGTTACAACGACTGCCGCGACCTCAACTTTAACAGCCATTGAGACCAGCACAACGACCGTATGGGGCAGCACTCCAAGTGCAGCTTCATGGGGCGATGCTAATCTGGACGGAAAGATAACCATCGCAGATGCGACGGCTATTCTCCAGTCCATCGCCAACAAGGACAAGTATGAGCTGAAGCCGCAGGGCAGAGCCAACGCCGATATCGTCGATAACGGCGACGGTGTGACCTCCAAGGACGCTTTGGCTATCCAGATGCTTGACGCGAAGGTCATCAGCGCGGAAGACCTGCCGATAACTTCGGATAAGCTGTGACCGTCTGAGTAAACATACAAAAAACCTCTGAGGCAGTGCCGCTTTCGGACACTGCTTCAGAGGTCTTTTTATTCTGTCGGTGATTCGCTCACGAGCTTGTCATTATCCCACTGCTGACGAACCTTTCTGCCGTCTGTATACGTGAGTATGCCCTCGCCGTGACGCTTGTCGCTCAGCCATTCGCCTTCAAAAACATTGCCGTTCTGATAGTAGTAAACGCCATGTCCTTCCTTCAGGCTCTCCGAATAGCTGCCTTCGTATATGTCGCCGTTTTTATAGTAGAACGTACCGTGACCGTGTTTCAGGTTGTCCTTCCATTCGCCGTCGTAGACATTGCCGTTGACGTAACGGAAGACGCCCTTTCCGCTTCGCACATCGTTTTCATAGTCGCCCTCATAGTACATACCGTCAGACCACGTGAAAACGCCCTTGCCCTGCTTGACGCCCTCATGGTAGCTGCCCTCATAGCGGTCGCCGTTTGAATAGGTGAAAACGCCCTTTCCGTGCATTTTACCCGTGAAGCCGAGCTCGCCCTCATAGACGCCGTTTTCAAATCTGAGCGTTCTTACGGAAT
>JAUMVH010000188.1 GCA_030530245.1 Ruminococcus sp. | reverse complement strand
TCTGCCGAACGCGCCCTTGCCGATGGATTTGAGCGAGTTGGGGAGGTCAAGCTCCTTCACGCGCTGACACTTGAGGAAGGCGTTCTCGCCGATAGTTTCGAGGTTCTTGGAGAAGACTATCTCCTCGAGATGTACGCAGTGGGCGAACGCAAACTTGTCAACGACCTTAACGCTGTCGGACATGATGATCCTCTTTGCGGACTCGTTTCCGCGGAAGGCGTACTTGCCGATAGTCGTGATATTGCTCGGAATCTTTACGACCTCATTTGTACCGATGTACTTGATGAGGAGAGTGCCGTCCTTACCGAGAGCCATATTGTTGACATCGTCGATACGGGCAGTCTCGTCGCGCTCGATATCTTGATCCTTATACAGCTCGGCGATACGCTCGCTCGAGTAGTGCATCTTGTCGTTCTTGCCCGACTTCTTGGAAGGCTTTTCGGTCGCATCATCAAGCTGAGCGCCGAAGTCAGTAGGCTTTTTGTGTCCGAACCTGCTTTCAGCTACAGGCTTGACGGCATCGGTCTTGAGGTCGCGCGCGAGAGGAGCGCGGCTCTGCCCGGGCTTAAACTCGGAATAGTTTATCTTTACGCCGCCCGCGTCGTGCTCCTTGACACCCTCAGGAAGTATCTCGTTCTTTACGGGCTTGCTGCCCGCTTCCTTGGCGAACTGAGAAATATTTACCTTGGGCTTTGTCTGCTCGGGAGCAGGCTTCTTTTCGGGTTCTTTCTTGACTTCCTTGGGCTTTGCGTCAGTTTTTGTCGCAATCGGCTCGGCAGCCTTCTGCGTCTTATTCTTGGCAAGAGCCTGCTTTATATCGTCAGCCTTTACATCATTGGGCTTGTAGTGTTCCTCTACAGGACGGAAATCGGCGTCGAAAATCATTTCATTCTCGTACAGCGATCTCTTTGAAGTTTTCTTGACGGGGGAGTCCTCTATCGTCATGATAGGCTTGGTGTAGCCGCTCGTCTTCTTCTCCTCCTTTACGGGAGCAGGAGCGGGCTTGACCTCGGGCTGAGCAGCAGGCTTGCTATGCTTTACCGCCTTGACCTTGACCACCTTAGCCTTGCGAGCGCCGTCCTTAGTCCGTGCACAAATAGGACAGCTGTCGAACTTTTCGGCGTCGTAACCGTGTCCTTCGGGACATTTCGTTAGTTTCATAGATATCACTCCGGATGAATTTTAAGAAAAAATGAATACATCAATTGAATTATAGCATATTTCTTCCAAAAAATCAAGAAATCTTTGTCAGTAAAATCGATTTTTGTGAAAACCGTCAATTGGAGTGCAAAAAATGACCCATCGAGAACGGTTTAACATAGTTTTTGGCTGCTTTCTTTGTCGCTTTTGCACAAATGTCCTTGATCATTTAATCTGCCTTCAATTGATAGCTTGTCTATCATTCATAATTGCCCTTTTTTATGTGCAAAATTTATGCAAAATATTTGCAAAATCCATTGCTTAAATCAAGCGAAAATGATACAATGTATTAACAGAGAAACGCAAGGAGGCAATACCATGGACACAAGAAAAATCACCGCTTTCGCGCTCGCAATGACACTTGCCGCGTCGTTCGGCTCGTGCTCGGACACAAAGCAGAGCGGAGACGGCTCCGACAGCTCTGCCGCAGAGCAGACCTCAGCTCCCGAGACCGAGCTCATCTCCGACTTCACGACCGCGTACAGGCTCAGCGACTACGATGTTCCCATCAGCTTTGAGTACATTTCCATTGAAGCAGAGCTGACCGACACGAACGAGCTTATAGTCTCGCTTGCAGTGAACAGGGACTCGGAGGACTACACGTTCAAATACTACCGCACTGACAAGGCGCTGACCACTTTCACGGAGCTGAACATCGCAGACCCCGAAGAAGCTGAATCCGCCGACTTTCATTACTCAAATTATCATTTCAACACCGACGGCAGTATGATTTCGATCGTAACTCTCGAAGACCACGGCGGCGTGAAAATGCCCGAGAAATACGACGAGAGCTTCGATTACGGATCCTATTACGACGACTACAGCACATCATATATGCTTGCGGTCTACGACAAAGAAATGAAACTCGTTTCCACCGCAATGCTTGAATATCCCGAGGAATTGTACGATGATTGGGGCAATCTACGCTCATGCTATTTTATCGCCGACGGTGACAGCCTTCTTTTCAGCTGTGATGACGGTTCGCTGTGGCGTATAGGCACGGATGGCAGCTTCAGACAGCTTGTTCCGCCGAATGATGACGCTCCCGAATACTACCAGCTCGGCTATATGCTCTACCGTGACCGCGACGGTAAGCTCATCGCGAAAGTCCCGAATTTCGTCGAAGTGTCAAGCGAAAATGATGTTCCATATTATAGGACGGAATACAGCTACTGCGACATCGACGAAAACGGCACGCTCTCCGAGCCGCTCTATCACTGCTCAGACAGCGACTTTATGAATGTTGCTTCTATCACTGCGGGCTACGGCGAGTACCGCCTGCTCATTCCCGAAGCTGACTCGCTCATCGGTATCACCGACAGCGGCGAGGCAAAGGAAATAATCAACTGGATGGACTCGGACACCGAATCAATGAGCGTTATTGCCCTCGGCAATGACGAATTCCTCGGTCTGAAAAGTGAAATGGGCGATGTATTCTCTACAGTTTCCGTAAAGAAGCTCACCCGCCGCGACCCCGCCGAGTTCGCGAACGTCAAGGCAGTAACGATAGGCGCTCCGAGAGGGCGTCAGTGGGGCGTCCCCCGCGAGCTCATCAACGATTTCAACTCCTCGCAGACCGAGTACCGCATAAAAATCAAGAACATACCCGAGACAAGCGATGCTCTCAATGCCCTCGGAATGAGCCTTATCAAGGGCGAGGCTCCCGATATCATATACGATATTTCAACGGGCGACTTCTTCAACCTCCGCAATAAAGGCGGCTTCGACGACCTGTATCAGTACATGGACGCCGACGAGGACTACCCGCGGAGCGCATATATGCCAAATGTCCTGAAGGCTATGGAGAGCTCGGACGGCAAGCTCTACGGACTTCCCGCCTCGTTCAACGTGGATACCCTTGTCACCAAGACAGAGGTGTGGGACAAGCAGAACTGGACTTTCGACGAAATGCTCGCGCTCTACGATGACCCGCCGATACCCGTCGACAATATTTACGACTACGACTCAAAGGAAGAAGTCCTCGACTTTATGCTCCGCCCGATGAACGACCTCATCGACTACGACAAAGCCGAGTGCCATTTTGATTCGCCCGACTTCGTAAAAATGCTCGAATTCTGCAACCGCTTTGTCAGCGAGGTGAATATGCCTGATAAGAGCATTGACGGATGGGATGCAAATCAGCAATGGTGGACTAATAAATTCTACCGACTTAAAAACAATGAGGCTCTTACCGACCGCCTTACTCTCGGCGGTCCGATGTCAAGCTATAGTATGGAGAAAAACCTCAACGCAGGCGGAGCTGACCTCACACTCGCGGGCTATCCGTCGAGCAACGGAAAGGGCGGCAGGCTTACCGCCGAGTACATAATGTGTATCAACGCCAAGTCAAAGGAGAAGCAGGGCGCATGGGAGTTCATCACCTACGCCGCCGACAGAGGCACGAAGGTACAGAGCTACCGCTCTGAGAGCGGAACTCCCACGCTTGAAAAGAATTTCGACTATCTGCTCGAAAACGAGGCGAATATGGGCACTCATTCAGCGAGCGGAAACGAATTTCCCGTACTGACAAAGGACGAGAAGAAAATGCTGAAGGACTATATCCTCGGCTGCGATACTCTCGGCAGCGACCTCGACGGCGATATGTACGATATCTGTCTCGAGGAGGCAGAGGCTTACTTCAACGGCGAAATATCGGCAGAAACTGCCGCCGAGCACATACAGAACCGCGTATCTATCCTCGTCAGCGAGAGAAACTGATTCCACACACAGCAGGGGCATTGTGATGTCCCTGCTGTTATTGACTAAAGCCACTGTTTGTGATATAATTGACGTTGTCGGTAATAATAACGTGAACAGCATTATTCGAGGAGACAAAAATGAAGCAGAGACTTAAAAAAATTGAACCCGCAGAGTGGTTCTGTATCGCAGTATTCGCGATAGCGGCACTGTTCTTTTTCTATGAGATATATCCCATAATCTTCGCCACGCACGACGATATGCGCAACTACACACTCGTCCGCAGGCACGACCTCGTCGCCAACGCCATACACTCGGCAAAGAGCGGCAGGATATCCCACCTGTGGAACCATCTTCTGCTCGGTTTCCCGTTCATACTCAACAAGGTCTGGTTTTACAAGCTCGTATCGTATTCGACCGTCCTTTTCGACGTCGGAGCGATGATGTACTTCTGTGCGCGCCACATCGACAGGCGTATCGCATGGCTCTCGGGAGCCACGTTCATGGCGTTCGCGACCATATCCGCGAGCCACAACCTCTTCATCGCCTATGCCTTCTGCCATCAGCTTCCCATCGCACTGTTCTTCATCTCGCTGCACCTTTTCATGCTTACGCTCGACAAGCCAAAGTGGCAGTATACTGCAATAAGCTGCCTGCTGTTCCTGATATGCTGCATGATATACGAGGCTTATATCCCGTTCCTCGCCATATACGCGGCAGCAGCTGCGATAAAGCCCGATAAGAAGGTGAAGGGCTTCGGAGCGTTCCTGCTCTGGATAATAAAGGCGATGATCCCGCTCACGATTACGGCTGTAGCCTATCTCATAGTGTACAAGCTCTGGCAGTACGCATACCCGTCAACATATGCCGGCACGCAGATATACACCGACGAGCCGTTCGTCTCGCTGAAGGCATTCTTCACGTTCCCGTTCGCGATTTTCCCGCTGTATCACGTCGCGAGGCTCGCGGACACCGCGCCCGTAGCCTCGATACACAGCATTACAGTATTCGGCGTAGTGAAGGCGCTCCTCATCTCCGCGGCAGCCGTCCTCATAATTCCCAAGGTATCCGAAAAGCTCAAGACAAGGAACTCCCTGCTGCTTCTCGTTACGGGCATATTCATACCCAACCTCCTCACGAGCGTCAGCAAGCAGCACCTCGATGCCTTCAAGAGGGGAGCGATAGAGTACGTAACGTCCTACTACAGCTACTTCTTCGTGATATTGTTCGTATGCACTGCAGTCTGCCTGCTCTACGAATGTGTCAGGGACAAGAACCTGCGGATGCTCGTACTCGCGTTCGTGTGCGTCACAGCGTTCGTGTCAAGCCTTACAGCCGATATGACAGTCGACCACTGGAAAAACTATTACACTACTGTCGACCGCCGCTACAAAAACTTCGACCGCACAGTCGCCTCCGAGGAGATAACAGACTGCGACAGCGACTGGCAGATATATGCTCCCGATAACGGCGGTATCCACTATGAGGAGCCGTACACTCTCGACTATATAC
>JAUMVH010000187.1 GCA_030530245.1 Ruminococcus sp. | reverse complement strand
AAGGGCAGAGCCCTTGCGGAGTCCAGAGGCAGAGCCTCTGGCGGGTTCTAAGGGCAGCGCCCTTGGCTTGACAATTAATGCGTAATGTTGTATAATTTGATTATAGTAAAATTGATTGGGGATAGGCAAAATGACCGAATATCTCACAGCTTATATGAAGTCCGCCGAGGAGCGTCTCGGCAGGTGCTCGACGCTGACCGAGTGGCAGAAGCTCTTCGACGAGCACAAGGACAAGATAGCCTTCATGCAGCACGAGCGTATAGTCCACTTCCTCGTGACGATGATGTTTGCGCTGATACTGACGATACTGATATGCACGCTGCTGTTCACGCAGAACATCGCGGTGCTGGTGCTCGTAACGATAATGATAGTGCTCATCGCGTTCTACATAAAGCACTACTACTTCCTCGAGAACACCGTGCAGAAGATGTACAAGGTCTACGACGCCATGCTCGCGAAGAAAGAGGAGCTTTCGGAGGCGGCACAGTGACGAAGAAGGAGATAGCAGCCCTCGCCGTGGAGGAGCTCGAGAAGCTCTATCCCGATGTGGAGTGCTCGCTCGTGTACGGGAAGCCGTACGAGCTGCTCATCGCGACGCGGCTCGCGGCACAGTGCACGGACGCGCGGGTCAACATCGTGACGCGCGAGCTGTTCGTGAAGTACCCGACGCTCGAAGCCTTCGCGGAGGCTGACCTCGCGGAGCTCGAGCAGGACGTGAAGCCCTGCGGCTTTTACCACACGAAGGCGAAGAGCATAATCGAAATGTCGCGGGCACTGATAAGCGACTTCGGCGGCGTCGTACCCGACACTATGGAGGAGCTCCTGTCGCTGTCGGGAGTCGGGCGCAAGACCGCCAACCTCATACTCGGCGATGTCTACGGCAAGCCCGCAGTCGTGACCGACACCCACTGCATACGCATAACGGGCAGGCTCGGGCTGACGAAGAACACCGAGCCCGCGAAGGTCGAGGCTGACCTGCGCAAGCTCCTGCCGCCCGAGATATCGAACCACTTCTGCCACCAGACGGTGCAGTTCGGGCGGGACATCTGCCGCGCGAGGGCACCGAAGTGCGGGGAGTGCACGCTGAATTATTTTTGCATGGACTTTGCAAAGAAAAAGTAGGAGGTGCTTTCGTGTGTCGTACAACAAAAGGACGAGGATCAAAAATGTTGATATGCTCCGCGGTGAATTTCTGAACGTTGGCGGCGGCAGAAAGCGCTTCAAGATAATAAAGGACGGCGAAGGGATTTGCAGCTCCGACGGCATGGGAGGCTACTTTCCCGAGCATGACTACTACTGCGTCACGAACGAATCGGGCGAGTGGCAGGTTTTCTACGAGGACAAAACCGGTAAGCGCGAGGTGCTGAAGTCCTGTAGAAAAGAGGCGGAAGCCTGCACCTTTTTCTACGACCTGCTCGCGGAGGGCAAGATTCCGCGACGCTCGGCTGAATATTCCGCTGACACTGTTTATTTCGACGGAGATGCCGAATGCCACTACTACTGGGAGAACGGCGTGCTCTACTTCTCGAAGAGAGGCTCGTCTGAGGCGGTGAAAAAGCTCGATTCCCCGAACAAAGCGGCGCGTTATCTGAAAAGTATGCATAAAAAGCGGTAAATACACTGAATAATTCCGAATTAATAAGATTGGAGGAAACGCTATGTTATTCAATTTCCAGCTGAGCACTCCCAAGGAGGGGCTCGTCGACATCACCGCCGAGGTCACGGAGGCTATCTCCGAGAGCGGCGTAAACGAGGGTATCTGCGTGGTATTCTGTCCGCACACGACAGCGGCTATCACGATAAACGAGAACGCCGACCCCGACGTCAAGACCGACTTCATCGCGGGCTTTGACAAGTCGTTCCCCGAGCGCGCCGCATTCCGCCACGCGGAGGGCAACTCCGACGCGCACATCAAGTCGTCGGCAGTCGGTGCGAGCGAGACCATCATCGTCACCGCGGGACGCCCGCTCCTCGGAACGTGGCAGGGCGTGTACTTCTGCGAGTTTGACGGTCCGCGCAACAGAAAATTCTACGTAAAGGTGATAGGTGACTGGAAATGACGGACGAGGTAAAAAGACTGAAGGAGATAGTTGACGGCTCGCAGAGGATAGTATTCTTCGGAGGCGCGGGAGTCTCGACGGAGAGCGGCATTCCCGACTTCCGAAGCGTCGACGGCTTGTACAGCCAGCAGTGGGACTATCCGCCCGAGACGATACTCAGCCACACATTTTTCGAGAAGAAGACGGAGGAGTTCTACCGTTTCTACCGCGCGAAGATGAACTGCCTCTCCGCGAAGCCGAACCCCGCCCACCTCAAGCTCGCGCAGCTCGAGGAGGAGGGGAAGCTCACGGCGATAGTGACGCAGAACATCGACGGGCTGCACCAGATAGCAGGCAGCAAGCGCGTGTACGAGCTCCACGGGAGCATACACCGCAACAACTGCATGAGGTGCGGGAAGTTTTACGGACCCGAGTACATATTTGAGAGCGAGGGCGTGCCGAAGTGCGAGTGCGGCGGGACTATCAAGCCCGACGTCGTGCTGTACGAGGAGGGGCTCGACGACGCGACGGTCAACGGCGCGGTGAACGCGATGATCGGCGCCGATACGCTCATCATCGGCGGAACGTCGCTGAACGTTTATCCTGCGGCGGGACTTATCCGCTATTTCAGCGGCAAATCGCTGGTTATCGTGAACAAGTCGCCCACTCAGTACGACAGCAATGCCGACCTGCTGATATGTCAGAACATCGGCGAGGTGTTCTCACAGATTTAAGGAAATATCAGTGAACAGAAGCTCTTAAAAATATTAAACTATTGATAATTTAATGTTAAATTAAGCTGCGCTTGTGGAGAATATCCAAAAACGCAGCTTTTTTGTTGTCTCAGTATACGAAAATTGTGACGGTTATGAAAATTTTTCTAAAAACGATTGATTATTTCAGATTAATGAAGTAAAATTAAAGTACAGATTAATCTTTTTTGGAGGGATAATTAAGATGAACAGAAGTATTTTCAGAAAGGCAAGCGCGGTCGCGATGAGTGCGGCTATGGCTGTGAACGGCACGGTTTTCGGCTCAGTATCGGGCTTTACGACAGTTGCCGCGGGCGACTCGTTCGAGTTCGAGGACGCTAAGATAACGGGCGACGTAACCGTCGAGTCCGACAGCAGCGCGAGCGGCGGCAAGTACCTGAAGATGACCGAGTCGGGCACTATCGAGCTCACGGTCAACGTCAGTGCGGCGGGCGCGTACGACCTCACATTCTACGTGAGCGGCATAGGCAGCGCGAAGCAGCAGACCCTCGCCGTCAACGGCACAAGCGTGGGCGTTCTCGCGATACCCGAAGCCGACGGCTTTGAGGCTGTGAAGGTGCCGGGAGTTACCTTCAAGGCGGGCGACAACGTCGTTACCATCACGAAATCGTGGGGCTGGTCAAACTTCGATAAGCTTGAGATACAGGCGTTCGAGTACCCCGAGATAAAGGCGACTCAGACGACTCCCTGCGACAGCCTCGCCACCAAGGAGACCCAGAGCCTCATGGCTTACCTCGCGAGCGTTTACGGCAAGAACATCATCTCGGGTCAGCAGGAGATATACAGCGGCGGACCTCACGGGCTCGAGTACGAGTTCGACTACCTCAAGGAGAAGACGGGACACTATCCCGCTATCCGCGGCTTTGACTACGGCAATTTCTGCTGTCCCGCATACGGAAGCGACGACGGCTCCACGAAGCGTATCATCGAGTGGGTGAAGGACAAGAACGGCATAGCTACGGCGTCCTTCCACATCAACGTCCCCAACAAGATGGACAGCTACAAGATAGGCGACCGCATCGACTGGTCGCAGACCTCATACAACGCCAAGGACAACGACTTTTCGCCCAAGAAGGCTTACACCGAGGGCACGAAGGAGTACGAATACTACCGCCAGTCACTCGAGACTCTCGCCGCCGAGTTCAAGAAGCTCGAGGCTGAGGGCGTGCCCGTGATATGGCGTCCTCTCCACGAAGCCGAGGGCGGCGGCGGAGAGACAGGCTCATGGTTCTGGTGGGGCAAGGAAGGCTCCGCTGTGTACAAGGAGCTCTGGAAGTACACCTACAAGACGCTGACCGACGATTTTGGCTGCCACAACCTCATCTGGGAGTGGAACAGCTACGACTTCTCGACCTCCGCTGACTGGTACCCGGGCGACGAGTACGTGGACATCATCGGCTACGATAAGTACAACTGCGTGAAGTACCTCGCCGAGAACAACTGGCAGGCTTCCTACGAGCACGACGACAGCGCTATCGCGAGCACATTCTACAGCATAATGGAGAGATACGACAGCGCGAAGATGGTATCAATGGCTGAGAACGACTGCTTCTCGACCGTCGACAACCTCGTAAACGACAAGGCAGGCTGGCTGTACTTCTGCACATGGTACGACGGCGGCGGAAGCTCCAACTTCCTCACCGACCCCATCTTCAACACCGAGGAAGACACTATCGCGATGTATCAGAGCGATTACTGCATAACCCTCGACGAGCTCCCCGCTGACCTCTACGAGAACGGCACCGACCCCGACCCGTCGACAACAACAGCTACAAAGGCGACAACTACTGTCAGTACTACTACTGCGACTACTGTTTCCACTACCGCTGCTTTTAAGTTTGAAGCGATAAAGAAGTCAGTAGTGCTTCCCAAGGGCGACAAGACAGGCTGCTATGTAGAGTTCGCGATAAAGGGTGCTCCGAGTGCATCTCTCGGCGGCGCGCTCGGCTACGGCACCAACGCCGACGACTGGACGAATGTCGAGTGGAAGGGCAATGCCGACGCTGACGGTGAGCTTATCTACAGGCTGGCTCTCGACGATGTTCCCGCCGATATAACATCTGCCGAGGTGCAGGTATGGTGGTCGAATGTCTGGGACGCAGCGCAGAAGGCAGGTATCGACCAGCCCTGCGAGATAACCGACGTCAATGTCGTAACTGAGGTTGTAACGACTACCGAGGCACCTGAGACTTCGACAGTGACTACAGCAACGACCACGGCAGAGGCTGCAGCGGTAACACTCCTCGGCGACGCGAACCTCGACGAAAGGGTATCTGTTGCAGACGCGGTAGCTATCCTCCAGTCGCTCGCCAACAGCGACAAATACGCTCTCAAGCCGCAGGGCAAGGCTAACGCCGACTGCTACGACACAGGCGACGGCGTTACCGCAAACGACGCATCTGCGATACAGAAGCTTGACGCGGGCGCGATAAAGCAGCTCCCCGACTCCTCAAAATAATAAAAAAGCACCCGCAAGGGTGCTTTTTTGCGCTCAGAGCTCAGATGTAGGGGCGAGTTCCGCTCGCCCGCCAAATTGTCAGGGATTGTCGGGCGCTCGGAAAGCGCCCCTACATTTTACCGTTACCGCATTGCTGTGTAGGG
>JAUMVH010000186.1 GCA_030530245.1 Ruminococcus sp. | reverse complement strand
GGGCTCTGCCCCGAACCCCGCAGGGGAACACAGTTCCCCTGACCCCATAATCGCGTTGTCGCTCGCACGCTCGCTCACATTGCTCAGACAGCAAGTCTGTACCCGCGTCTGTTACAATCGCGGAAATTAACCACCGCCGCTGATAAACTACGGCGCGAATCCGAAAGTTTCGCTCAAGCCTTTTCAAAGGCTTGCGGGTCGAGGGCAGAGCCCTCGCGGGGGCAAGGGGCGGAGCCCCAATCCCGAAGGGCGCTCCGCAAGGGGATGAATCGCAAAACAGTCCAGTGGACTGTTTTGCGAGAGGGGACGCCCTGCAAGTGAGGGCGTCCCCTTCTGCCGTTCCGCATTCGTATGCCCGCGGAATTATTCCGCGCGATTTCTGCGGCGGATAGTAATGGAACGCCACCTAATAATATATTTCCGCAGCAAAAAAGCCCCGCAAAAGCGGGGCTCAGGTGTCAGTCTATCTTATGCTGTTTAATTATAAGCCTTATCGAGTCGTATAGGTATGGCTTGAGCTTGGCGAGGGAGCAGGGGTCCTGATAGAGTATCGCCGAGTAGCAGGTCGACGACACGAGCTCGATTATCATGAACACCATTATCTCGGGGTCGCGGAGCTCATACGGCGCCTCGGCGAGCATGAGGTCGTAGACATTATTGAAGTCGACATCGCCCTCGGAGGCGGGAGAGGTCAGCGCGGACTTGAACACGCCCCAGCTGAGGTTCTTTGAAATAAACGTCAGCAGCGACTGGTTGTCGTTGAGCTGGTTGACGATATTATCTACCAAACGTATCATCTTATCCTCGAACTCGGCGTTTTTGAGCTCGGGACCGAGCTCGTTCATGGCATTCATGAAAAGCTGGCTGGACTTATGCGCCACGAGCTTGTTGCGGATATCGTACTTATCTTTAAAGTAGAGGTAGAACGTGCCCTTAGCCACGCCTGCCTTGCCTGCGATGTCAGAGATAGAGGTCTTGCTGAAGCCCTTCGTCGTGAAGAACTCGAAAGCCGTTTTCAGCAGGGACGATTCCTTCTGCTGCTTATTAACATCAACTTTTCCCATTTTTTCCTCCCACGATATGACCGTGCGAAATTTATCTGTTACACACATTATATCGCATATTTTCGAGAGTGTCAAGCTTGCAAAATTGACCATTAGTCATATCGCGGGCGAGGGAGTTTTGTGCAGTCCTACAAAAATATGACCGAAAGTCAATTTTTCTCATTTCAGATATTGACTTTCGGTCATTTTTGGAATATACTGTTCACAGAAAGCAATTTCAGCCGACTTCGGCACATTCTATATAAGGGGGACGTAATTATGCTAAGGTTTGGCAAATTCATAGCCAAGCACCGAGTGCTGATACTGGTCGTGGGCGTACTGCTCCTGATACCGTCGGCGTTCGGCTACATCAACACACGAGTCAACTACGACATACTCTCATACCTGCCCAAGGACATAAACACCATGGTCGGTCAGGACATACTGATAGACGAGTTCGGGCAGGGCGGCTTCTCGTTCGTTATGGTGGACGGAATGACGGAGAAGGAGATAGCCGATACCGCCGATAAGATATCGGAGGTCGAGGGCGTATCGAACGTGCTCTGCTACGAGTCGCTCACCGACCTAAACGTACCGAAGGAGATACTCCCCTCGAAGGTGTACGACTTCTTCAACAAGGGCGACACCACGCTGATGGCGGTATTCTTCGAGGAGTCGACCTCCGCGGACAAGACGCTCGAGGCTATCGACGAGATGAGGGACATCACCTCCGAGCAGTGCTTTATCAGCGGCATGAGCGCGATAACGGCGGATATGAAGCACCTCTCCGACAGCGAGTCGATAATCTACGCGATAATCGCGGTGATACTCACGAGCGCGGTGCTCGTGCTCACGATGGACAGCTTCCTCATACCGATATTCTTCATGCTGAGCATAGGCATAGCGATAGTGTGGAACCTCGGCACAAACTTCGTAATGGGCGAGATATCGTTCATCACACAGGCGCTGGCGCTGGTGCTCCAGCTCGGCGTGACCATGGACTACTCGATATTCCTGTGGCACAGCTACAAGGAGCAGCAGGAGCGCTTCCCCGACAGCAAGGTCGAGGCGATGGCACACGCGATAGCGGCTACCGTCACCTCGGTAGTCAGCAGCTCATTCACGACGGTCGCGGGCTTTCTCGCGATGTGCTTCATGAGCTTCACGCTCGGACTTGACCTCGGCATAGTAATGGCGAAGGGCGTTATCTGCGGCGTTATCGCGTGCATAACGGTGCTCCCGTCGATGATACTCATCTTCGACAAGGCGATAGCCAAGACCTCCCACCGCGACTTCATGCCGAGCTTCTCGAGGACTTCATCGTTCATCGTCAAGCACTCGGGAGCCTTCCTCACGCTTGCGGTGGTGCTGCTGATACCCGCAGTCTTCGGCTACACACACTACAGCGTCTACTACAAGCTCGACAGCACGCTCCCCAAGGAGCTCGCGAGCGTTACCGCGAATATGAAGCTCGAGGAAGAGTACCACATGAACAGCACGCATATCCTCCTCGTCGACTCCGATATGGACGCCAAAACGGCAACGGCGATGCTCAATGAGATGGACGACGTTGACGGCGTGCAGTTCACCCTCGGCTACAATACGCTCGTGGGACCCGCGATTCCCGACGAGGTGATACCCGATTCGATACGCAGCAAGCTCAAGAGCGAGAGCAAGCAGCTCATGCTGATAGGCTCCGAGTACGAGGTAGCTTCCGACGAGGTAAACGCGCAGGTCGCACAGCTCAATAACATCGTACAGAAATACGACGCGAACGGAATGCTCATCGGCGAGGCTCCCGCGACGAAGGACCTCATCGACATCACCAACCGCGACTTCAAGGTAGTCAGCGTGCTCTCGATAGCGGCGATATTCATCATCATCGCCTTCACCTTCAAGTCGGTGTCGCTGCCCGTGATACTGGTAGCGGTGATAGAGCTCGCGATAATGATAAACCTCGGCATTTCCTACTTCACGAACACCGAGCTCCCGTTCATTGCCTCGGTGGTCATCGGCACGATACAGCTCGGCGCGACAGTCGACTACGCGATACTGATGACGACGAGATACCGCACCGAGCGTGCGAGCGGCAAGGACAAGAAGGAGTCGGTGGGCATAGCGCTCTCGACCTCGATACGCTCGGTCATCACATCGGCGCTCGGCTTCTTTGCGGCGACGGTAGGCGTGGCGGTGTACTCGAAGATAGGCATGATATCGTCGCTGTGCGTACTGCTCTCGCGCGGAGCACTCATCTCTATGGCGGTCGTAATCACGGTGCTGCCGTCGATGTTCATGGTATTTGACAGCGTGATATGCAAGACGAGCGCGGGCTTCTCGTCCAAGGATGACGAGCACCCCTCGCATAAGCGCCGCCTCCACGTTTTCAGTCGTTGAGTTGACACATAAATGTAATTGCTACCCGCCGAAAGCAGACTGAGCCTTCTGTACAGACTGAGCGAGCAAAGCGAGCGGCAACGAAATTCGGGTTGCAAGGGACTGTGTCCCTTGCTGGGGTCTGGGGCAAAGCCCCAGCGGAGTCCAGAGGCAGAGCCTCTGGCGGGTCAAGGGCAGAGCCCTTGAGGAAAGGATGACGTATATGAAGAATTACAAGAGGATAATCGCAGCGGCTCTTGCAGTCGCAGTATCGGCAGCAGCCACAGGCTCTATCGCGTATGCGAAGAGCGGGAACAAGTCCGAGGAGACAGGCGAGAGCACGCCGAAGAGCGCGAGTGCGTCCAAGGCGGCGAGAGCGTCTTCCGACAGCGCTGCATATAAGGACGAGACGGTGTACGTCCTCTGCAATACAGATTCGTCGGTGAAGAACGTGGTAGTCAGCGACTGGCTGAAGAATGCTCCCGCGCTGAGCAGTATCAGCGACATCTCCGACCTCGAGGATATCGTGAACGTCAAGGGCAGCGAGAGCTTCACGCAGAGCGGCGAGAGCCTCGACTGGAGCGCTGACGGCAGCGACATCTACTACAAGGGCACCACCGACAAGGAGCTGCCAGTTGACGTGAACATCACCTACTACCTCGACGGCAAGCAGATATCCCCTGCCGACCTCGCGGGCAGGAGCGGTCACGTGACTATCCGCTGGGACTACAAGAACAAGCAGAAGGTGACCAAGGAGATAAACGGCAAAAAGACCGAGCTCTACGTGCCTTTCATGGCAGCGAGTGCGGCAGTCCTCGACACGGGCAAATTCGTCAACGTCGAGGTCACGAACGGCAAGGTCATCTCCGACGGCAACAGACTCATCGCAGTCGGCGCCGCATTCCCGGGACTCACCGAGAGCCTCGCGCTCGACGAGATAAAGTCGATGGATATCGAGCTTCCCGAGAGCTTCGAGCTCTCCGCGGACGTTACGGATTTTGAGATGAACACCTCTGTCACGGTCGTATCGAACGAGATATTCTCGCAGCTCGACCTCGATGACAGCTTCGATATGGGCGACCTCGAGGAGAAGCTCCGCGAGCTCAGCGACGGCGCGGCACAGCTCACAGACGGCACAGCCAAGCTCTACGACGGTATCAGCGAACTCTCCGCGAAGTCGGGCGACCTCACGAGCGGTATCGACAAGCTCTACGACGGTTCGCTCGCACTCAAAAACGGCACAGGCGACCTCGCGAGCGGCGCAAAGCAGCTCGCAGACGGTACAAAGACCCTTTCGGATTCGACGGCTAAATTCGGCGAAGGCGTGAGCTCCGCGAAGGACGGCTCGGGCAAGCTCGTGAGCGGACTCGAGCAGGTGAAGACGGGCTCGGGCGAGCTTGTCAGTGGTGCGGAAAAGGTGAATAGCGGTGCCGAAGCACTGGAAAAGGGACTCTCCGAGGCAAAAACGGGCTCTGACGAACTGGTAAAAGGTTTCGCAGAGGTGAATAAGGGTTCAGCGGCTCTCTCCGAGGGAGCGGCTCAGCTCAGCGGCGGTATCGGCACTCTCACGGACGGCAGCTCCAAGCTCAAGGACGGCTCATCGCAGGTCGCACAGGGCGCGGCGGCTCTCTCGGAGGGCGCGGGCACTCTCAGCACTTCGGCGGGACAGCTCTCGACGGGCATAAGCTCCGCTAAGACGGGCGCTGACCAGCTCTCGGCGGGCATAGGCTCGGCAAAATCGGGCGCGGACGCTCTCAGTGCGGGAGCCTCGCAGCTCACAGCGGGCGCGGACTCACTCGCAGCGGGAGCTTCACAGCTTGAAGCGGGCGCGTCACAGCTCGCCGCAGGAATAGGCGAGGCGGGCGCGGGACTCGACACGACCATCGCCGCAAACGAGCAGGCTCTCGCGGCATTGCAGGCGCTGTATCAGGCGTCGCCCTCACAGGAGCTCGCCGTCGCGGTCGGCACATTGCAGCAGACGATAGACGCGCAGAAGCAGATAGCCGCCTCAATGAAG
>JAUMVH010000185.1 GCA_030530245.1 Ruminococcus sp. | reverse complement strand
AAAAGATCAAGTTGATTTAAGCAAATACAAGCTATCTCAAACATTTGATCACATAATCAGAGAAGTGTATGCTCCTTTATACGAAAAATCAAGCAATATATTTAGCAGACTTGATTATTATTTACCCGATAACAAAGGAGAAAAGAAACCAAAATCTGAATTTGAAAAAATCAAAAAAGAATACGAAAAGGAGATGTTATAATATGGCAAACATAACCCCCCGGAAGAATAAGGACGGCAAGATAACTTCTGTCACGATCAGAGTTTATCACGGCTACGATTCCGAAGGCAACCGCTTAAAGCCTTATACAATGAGTTGGAAACCGGAAAGAGAAATGTCCGAAAAGCAGATAATGAAGGAAGCCAATCGTCGTGCTGCACTGTTTGAGGAAGAGTGTAAAAACGGTAATATAAGCAGTGCCCATAATATGAAGCTGAGAGACTTCTGCAATATCTACCTCGATATTAAATCCGGTATCTTATCACCAAGAACATACGAATACTATACCAGAGTTATCAACGATCTCATAATTCCATTATTAGGGCATATCAGAATAACTGACCTCAAACCTGCACACGTTCAGCAGTTCATCAAATATATTCAGGATAACAGCGAAAAGAAGCCCTCACCCTCAACGATCAAGCGCAAAGTTGCTATCTTGCAGTCAATACTCCGTCAGGCTGTAAAGCTCGGTCTGATACAGACTAACCCTGCAAATGCAGAACGCCTTACAATGCCTAAGCAGATCGCTCCGCAGGTAGAAATCTTCACACGTCAGGAAGCTGTTGAAATGCTTTCCTGCCTTGAAGATGAACCGTTGCAATACAAGGTTATTGTCTATCTTGCTATTATGTCAGGCGCTCGTGAAGGTGAACTTGTAGGACTGAAATTCTCTGACGTTGATTTCATCAATCACAGGATAACGATTGAAAGAAGCGCATACAAGCTTACAGGTCAGCCAGTGCAGACTAAGCCGCCAAAGGACAGCGATGTCAGAACAGTCAAAGTCGATGAATATACCATTGACCTGATAAGGCAGCTTAAAGCTGAGAAGGAGCGTGAGCGTTTCCGGCTCGGCACAGCTTGGCAGGGTGATGAATGGCTGTTTACAAAGTGGGACGGCTCGATTATGTTCCCCTCAACTCCTTCACATTGGTTCAGAAGTTTTCTCAAACGTCACGGTTTGAAGCATAGGAAATTCCACGCCCTGCGCCATACCTCCGCTACACTGCTGCTTCTTGCCGGAACTAACGTCAAGCAGGTCTCCGGAAGATTAGGACACGCCGATCTCCGTGTAACAAATCAGTATCTCCACTGCATCGCTGAGGCTGATGAAGCCGCTGCAAACGCTCTCGGCAATATGCTCATAACTCAGCACAAGTGTCCTGACGAACAGGAAAGCATCAAGAAAACAGGATAAAAAATATGGGGCTCTCCTTCACGGAAAGTCCCTTTTCTTGTGATATGGTGCTGTTATTTCGCATTGCTTTTTGTATCAATGGCGCACAAACGGCGCACAAATCCTGATTGAACAAAATAAACAGGCGTTCCTCCTAATTGAAGAAACGCCTATTCTAAGCCAAATTTATTGGTGGAGCATAGGGGACTTGAACCCCTGACCCCCACACTGCCAGTGTGATGCGCTCCCAGCTGCGCTAATGCCCCATTGGTAAACTACCTCAATAATTATACCACATCAGAGCAGGTTTGTCAAGCAAAAATGAAAAAATGATATGTAGTGAATCATAATGCGTTTTGCACAATTTTTTTCTTGTCTGCGATTGACTTTTTAAGGATATTGTGGTATAATAAAATGACTATTGGTGAAGGGGGCGATGGTTTGCTAAAGAAGATAAGAGAAGCTGTCGGGCTGAACAAAAACAGCCCGTATATCCGCGAATTCTTCTTCCACGAGAATATGAAGGCGAGCATTTATATGTCCGTTATCATTATCGTGCTCGAGCTGTGGATGATACTGCGCACCACCAAGATAATCATACGCGACCGCCTCTGGGACAATTTCGGCTACTACTTTGAGCGCTACTACTCGAACTACCTGCTGCTCATCATCACCGCGATAGTGATGCTCGTTTTTTCATCGCTCTACCTGAGAGACAAGCTGAAAGCGCGGCAGACAGGCAGGTTCCTGCTGCTGTCGTTCTCGTTCGTCTGCCTGTGCTTCGGCATCAAGGTCGCGATAAACGACTACGGCAAGGGCGAGCAGATACTCGTATTCGCGACGATGACGCTGTACGCGCTGTGCCTGATAACGTGGCGCCCGATAATCAGCTTCGCGATATCGTCGGTGACGTTCCTGTACCTGTATATCCGCATGGACAGCATGGTCGCGGTCAACACGGGCGAGGTCGGAACTACCGACGCTACCAAGATAAACTTCTTCATTTTGTGGATATCCATAATGATGGTCTGTGTGAGCAGCTACAACAACACCCGCGCACAGGCGATAAAGGACGAGAACCTCGTCCGCGTGAACCGTCACCTCAAGCGCATATCCGTCACCGATGAGCTGACGGGCATACACAATATGGTCTACTTCCGACAGGAAGCTGCCAAGGACGGCGCGGAGCTCGCGGGGAAGCTGTTCCTGTTCCTCGACCTCGAGAATTTCAAATCATATAACGAGAAGTACGGCTTCCACGACGGAAACGAGCTGCTGAAAAAGGTAGCGGAGGCTGTGACGGAGACGTTTCAGGGCTCGCTCGTGGCGCGCTACTCCGATGACCACTTTGTGGTGCTGACCGACGAGAACGGCTGCACGGAGGCTGTGAACAAGCTCGCGGGACGCATAGACGAGCTTCGGCGCGATATACAGCTCCAGCTCAAATGCGGAGCCTACCGTCAGAAGGAAGGCGAGTCCGATGTCAGCGTAGCGTGTGACAGGGCGCGCTTCGCCTGCAACAGCCTGAAAAAGCATTACGACCGCAATTTCCGTATGTACGACAAGTCGCTCGAAGACAGCTTCACGCTGAAAAACTACATCGTCAACAACATCGACAACGCCATCGCAAACGGCTATATCAAGGCATATTATCAGCCGCTCATCTCCTCGGAGGACGGCTGTGTGTGCGGCTTCGAGGCTCTCGCGAGGTGGCAGGACCCGTACTACGGGCTGCTCTCGCCCGCGATGTTCATCGGCACGCTTGAGGAGTGCAGGCAGATACACAAGCTCGACCTGTGCATGATAGACAACGTGTGCAGCGATTTCGTGAACGCGCGCAATGAGGGTATCCCCGTCGTGCCTGTTTCGCTGAACTTCTCGCGCCTTGATTTTGAGCTGTGCGACGTCGTGTCCGCGCTCAATGAGCGCACCGAAAAGTTCGGCATACCGCGCAATTTCATCGACGTGGAGATAACCGAGTCCGCACTCGCCGACAGCGGCGACGTGCTGCTCGACGTGATAAGCAGGCTCCGCGTGGGCGGCTACAACATATGGCTCGATGACTTCGGAAGCGGCTATTCGTCGCTGAATGTGCTCAAGGATTACAGCTTCGACGTGATGAAGATAGATATGCAGTTCCTCAAGGGCTTCGGCAGCAACGAGAAGACCTACACTATCCTCGAATCCGTCGTGAAGCTGTCGGGACTGCTCGGCATGAGCTCGCTCACCGAGGGCATTGAGACCGACGAGCAGCTGAGCTTCCTGCGGTCGATAGGCTGCAACAAGCTGCAGGGCTACCTTTTCGGCAAGCCTGTGCCGTACGAGAAGATAATTGAGCTGATAAAGTCGGGCGAGCTTAAAATTACGCCTGAATACGAATCAAAACGGAGGTAAATTAAAATGGGACTTCACATCAGAAAGAAAATCAAACTCGGTGACCTTGTAACGATAAACGCCAATAAGACGGGTCCGAGCGTGAGCGTGGGCGGCAAGAAGGTCAAGGTTACCGTCAACAAGAAGAAGGTCACGGCGAGCCTGCCGGGTACGGGTATCTCCTACGACGCAAAGCTCCCGACGGGCGCCAAGAAAAAGACCTCGGGTAAGACCACGGGAAAGACTACATCCGCAAAGAAGAAGTGATGCAATGTGAAGGACAGCATTGACAAGGTTTGCGACGACTTTGCTGAGAATACTGTCGGAGCGTCCTGCCTCGTATACAAGGACGGGCAGGAGCTATATTCAGGCTGCTTCGGGTACGCTGACAGGGAGGCGGAGCTTCCCATGCGGCGCGATTCGATAGTGCGCCTGTTCTCGCTGACAAAGCCCGTCACGGCGACGGCTGCGATGATACTTGCGGAGCGCGGGCTGCTCTCGCCCGATGACCCTGTATCGCGTTTTTTCCCCGAGTACGCGCATATGACGCGTCAGGAAGGGGACAGGGTCGTGCCGTGCGGGACGGAGCTGAAGATTAGCCATCTGCTGACGATGACATCGGGTCTGCCGTATGCTAACGACTACGACGTATCCGTGCGCGGAGCGGCGAGGCTCTTTGACAGGGTCATCGCAGGCAACAACGGCGGGACTCCCGTGACTACGGCGGAGTTCGCGCACTCGGCGGCAGAGATACCGCTCTCGTTCGAGCCCGGCACGCGCTGGGACTACGGTATCTCCGCGGACGTGCTCGGCGGGGTCATCGAAAAGGTCGCGGATATGCCGTTCGGGGAGTTCCTGCGCGCGAGCATTTTCGAGCCCCTCGGCATGGACGACACGGGCTTCTATGTGCCTGCGGGTAAGCTCGGCAGGCTGGCGGCGCTGTACAAATGGAGCGACAGCGGGCTCGTCCGCGACGGTGAGAACTACCTCGGGCTCACGGATCTCAGGTCGCCGCCCTCGTTTGAGTCGGGAGGGGCGGGGCTGTGCTCCACGATAGACGATTACTCGCGGTTCGTACGTATGCTCTGCGGCGGAGGCGAGTTCGGCGGCGTGCGCATCCTCGGCGCGGACACGGTCGGCTATATGACGTCCCCGAAGCTGAGCGCGGCGCAGAATACGCTGTGGGACAGGCTCCGCGGCTACAACTACGGCTGCCTCATGCGCATAATGACTGCCCCAGACATCGCCGAGGTGAAAACGGGAGCAGGGGAGTTCGGCTGGGACGGCTGGACGGGCACCTACTTCAACGCCAATACCCGAAACGGCATAGCTGTGCTCTTTTTCACGCAGATAACGGGTGCGGGCACGACGTGGCAGGCGACGGAGATAAGCCGTATAGTCTACGAACACCTCAGCAAATAAACAAAAGCACTCCTTTCGCATATACTGATAAGGGTAACCCCAAAATCAGCGAAAGGAGTGTTTCTTATTCCCAAGGTATTTCTTAGCCCCTCTACGCAGGAGTACAATCAGTACGCGACCAGCGGCAACGAGGAGCTGTATATGAATCTGCTCGCAGACAGGCTCGAGCCGTATCTCCGTGCGAGCGGTATAAAGTACGTCCGCAACGACCCCGACCGCGCCTTCACGGGAGCTATACAGGACTCGAATGCCGCCTCC
>JAUMVH010000184.1 GCA_030530245.1 Ruminococcus sp. | reverse complement strand
CCTTCGATACGGCGTTTGAGCAGCCCTCGGTGTCGTACAAGGTCATCTACAACGACGCCGAGACCGAGGAGGACTTCCGCCTCGCGGTCAACGAGGACTACTACACGCTCTCGTACCTCTCCGCTGACGAGAACACGCGTATCACCTTCGTCCACGAGCAGGCGGATATGTTCATACTCTGCGCGTGGCTGATGCTCGTAATGCTGCCGTTCATCACGGTCGCACTCATCAGTATCATCATCGGACGAAAGATACGCAGCGAGCAGAAAATAATCGGCACGCTCTCCGCACAGGGCTACAAGCACGGGACGCTCATGCTGCATTACAGCCTGCTCGCGGTAATACCGGGACTTGTCGGCGGAGTGCTCATGGCAGCCGCGTCGGAGCTTCTCTCGGACTGGTTCGGCAGCCTCGGACTTGCCGACTATGAGCCTATGCAGCCCGAATTCAGGCTGCCCGTGCTCATCGCACTCGCGGGTATCGTTATACCTACGCTCATCTACTTCATCGCAGCGATGCTGAAGGTGAGAAAGCTGCTCAAGCACGATACGGTGGAGCTGCTTAGCGGCGCGGTCGGTACGCAGTCGAAAACGCACAGAATGCTCGTTGATACGAAGGTGAAGGTGAAACGGAAGTTCGCAGTCCGCTCCGTACTCGGCAGCCCAGGGCGCAGCTTTGTGGTGTTCCTCGGCGTGTTTCTCGGAGCGATGATAGTCTCGTTCAGCTACATCTTCATCGACTCCGTGAGAGCGGTCGGCTCGCAGGCAATGGACGAGTTCGGCACCTTCAAATACGAGTACATACTCAACTCCATTCAGGACGGCGATCTCGAGGACGCTGACCCTGTAATGATAGTGGCGTACGAAAACGCCGACGGCAAGCGCTTTTCGCTAATGGGAGCCGATACCGACTGCGAGCGCTGGAACCTCACGGACAAGGACACGGGCTCCCGCGCCAATATCGGGGACGGCTGGTATATGAGCTCCCTCTGCGCGAAGATCTTCGGCGTTGAGGCAGGCGACGAGTTCACATTCCGCAACATTGCGAGCCTCGAGGAGCACACTGTCACCATAAAGGGCATTATCAGGAACGGCTATCAGAACTACATCGTTTCGTCCCGCGAGAATGCGTCGGAGATAACGGGGCTCGATACATCGCTGTACAACTGCGTCCTCACCGACGAGAGCCGCAGCTTCGACGGCGATATCGTGCAGGAGATAATCACGAGCGACACCTTCACAAACCAGATGGAGACCATGCTCGACGAGATGAACGGAATGGTATATGCGCTCATCATCATCGGTGCGATAATCTGCATCGCGGCGCTGTATGTCTCGATAAATATGCTCGTATCCGAAAACGCCAACAACATCTCAATGCTTAAAGTCCTCGGCTATGACCGCAAAAAGATAGATAAGATGGTGCTGAGCGGCAACCACCTCCTGCTCATTCCCGGGCTCATACTCGGTATGCTGACGGGCTACGGCTCGATGGCGTGGTACAGCGATGCCTTCGTCGAGACCGAGGGACTGATGATACCCGTTGCCTTCTCCGTGCCGCATATCATACTGACCATCTGTATCGTAACGCTCTGCTATTTCGTATCGCTCCTACTCGTACGCAGAAAGGTCGAGAAGGTGGATATGATAGAGAGCCTCAAGGATAACAGAGACTAAGAACGAAAAGGAGTTTTTATATGAGCTGTAATGAACATTTGCCGTTTCTGTCTGAACGGTTTGGAATATGAGTACGCAGATAGTTTGCGGGCTCCTTATCCCGTTTTCGGGGACTGCACTGGGCTCTGCCTGCGTGTTTTTCATGAAGCGCGAAATGAGCAGAGGTGTTCAGCGCGCACTGACGGGCTTCGCTGCGGGAGTAATGACAGCCGCTTCGATATGGAGCCTTATAATTCCCGCAATGGATATGGCGGACGGTATGGGGAAGCTCGCTTTTCTGCCTGCCGTCGTCGGATTCTGGCTCGGAATACTGTTCCTCCTCCTGCTCGACAGCCTTATCCCGCACCTTCACATGAATGCCGACAAGGCGGAGGGACTGCCCTCAAAGCTGGCGCGTACTACGATGATGGTACTGGCTGTGACGCTGCACAATATCCCCGAGGGAATGGCGGTAGGAATCGTGTACGCGGGCTTGCTGACGGGCTCGGCGGATATGACCGCAGGCGGCGCGCTGGCGCTGGCGCTCGGTATCGCGATACAGAATTTCCCCGAGGGAGCGATAATCTCCATGCCGCTCCACGCAGAGGGAAAAAGCAAGGCACGTGCATTTGCGGACGGCGTTCTCTCGGGAGCAGTCGAGCCCATCGGAGCGCTGCTCACGATACTCTCCGCAAGGCTGTTCCTGCCGATAATGCCCTATTTACTGAGCTTTGCCGCAGGTGCGATGATATACGTCGTTGTGGAGGAGCTGATACCAGAAATGTCCGAGGGCAAGCATTCAAACATCGGAGTTGTTATGTTTTCGGTCGGTTTTACGCTGATGATGATACTTGATGTGGCTCTCGGATAATTCGCGGCGAAATTGTAAAACTGACACACGCGGCAAAATGCGCACCAAACAGAAAAGCCTGTATTTCTCGCGAAATACAGGCTTTTTTAGTTCCGTTATCCTGCCGTGATAAGCTTTCTCATCATCACAAGGTCGAAGGTGTCGAGGCGTCCGTCCTCGCAGAGGTTGCCCGCCTGCCAGTCAATGACTCCGCTGTCGGGAGCACCGAGCAGCCACTTTTGCAGCGCGACGAGGTCGGCGACGGTGAAGCTGCCGTCCGCATTGACGTCTCCGCGCACCTTATCCGTGACGTTCTCGCTCTCGGTGTAGTAGTATTCGGGCTCGCTTACCTCCTTGAAGCTGACTCTGAAAAAGTCCATCGAGCCGTTCATTCCGTCGGCGATGAGGTAGGTAGCGCTGTCGCTGATGATGTCGACGGGGTCAGCCGTAACAGCTCCCGAGGCGGACTTCGCGCCGCTTCCGTCGTTAACAACGAGCTTCGCGGTATCGCCCTTGAGTATCACGCTGACGGTCGCCCAGCTGCCAGCTTTATAGGCGTTCTCGGCTGTCACGGACTGCACGCCGCTGCCGTTGTCTATCGCAAATGTGAGGCTGCCGTTATCGGCGGTGAGGGATATATACCTCTCGTCGTCGCCGAAGCGGAAGATCGTGTTTTTGCCGTTGTCCATGAGCAGGAACGCGGTCTGATAATCGGCGTCGTGCAGCGCCGCGTAGGAGCTGTCGCCGACCATATAGCTGTTCCTGTTGAAGGTCAGCACGCCGTTTCCGCTCGTCAGCTTCTCGCTCCATGTGGGGCTGCCGAAGCACATACCGAACGTAGAGGTGTAGGTGTCCGCGGCGATATCGGTGCTGTCTGCGGCGAATTCAAGCCCCGCGTACTGCCCGTCGGTGTATTTGCGGCTGCTTACGTAGGAGTCGGGGCTTGTCCAGCCGTAGACCGAGCCCTGCTTTATCGTTCTGCCCGAGTCGTCATAATAGTCGCCGTCGGGCATAGCCTGACCTGTCGCAGAACCCGCCGCAAGCCCGTAGGTGACGCCCTTGACGGTCGCATTTCCGCTGACATTGTACTTGTTGAATACGAGTCCGCTCTCAATGACGCGCGCGTTGTCGGATACGATGGAATCGCCCATAACTCCCGCGTAGTCGGCAATTATGGCGTTGTCCTTTACCTGCGCATTTTCTGCAACTACGGCGTGTCCCGTGACGACTGCATTGCCCGAGACCTTTGCGCTGCCCGTGACTGTCGCGTGACCGTCAATGCGGGCACTTCCCGAGACAGTCGCGTAGCCGAGCACCCGCGCGTCCTTGCCGACGTAGACGGAATCGTCCACCTTCGCCGTATTTGCGACGAAGCCGCCGCCGTTTGCGTGCCTTCTGCCCGAGGCTTCGTTCACGCCGCCGCGCGACTGCTTGATGCCCGCGCCCTCAATCGTCACGCCGTAGGGGTAGCGGTTCTTGCTGAGGAAGGGATAGTGGTTCTCGTCGAACTCGCCTTCGCCGTAAGCCCACGCGACACCTATCTGCTGCCACGTGCCAGTATCGGGAGTCGCCGTGACCGTCAGATATGCCGCAGAATCGCCGCTTCCGAAGTCCATAGTCATAGTCTCGCCCGACTTGAAGAGGTCGGAATAGCGCGTCTTGCCGTCGCGCTGCTCGACCGCGATACAGGCTCGCCAGTCTGCGCCCTTTATGTCCGTCAGACCCTCGAGCGTCACGCTTACGGTGCTGCCCGTGACCTCGAGCGGGACGATGTTCACGCCGAATTGCTGCGGTGCGCGCTCCGTCGGAACGGTGTAGTAATTCTCATTCTTCGTGCTCCTCTCGAGGAGGGTGTATATCTCGCTCCAGTTCCACTCGCCGCGGGCGAAAAGCTCCTCCTGACGCGCCTGATAGTCGCTCTTGTGCGCGAAGTCGAGAGTAGCGAGGCGCTTCGCGTAGTGACCGAGCGTCTCCTTCATATCCGCGCCCGACAGACGCTCTATCTCGAGGTAAGGGTACTCGTTGACCTTGCCCTGCTGCATGAGGTCCTTCACGAAGCTGCTGCCGTAGCCCTGCAGGTCGTCGGGGTTCTCGGTGATGTACTGGAGAAACGCCCATGCTGCGTAGTTATCGCGCCCGAGGATAGGCGTGAAGCAGAGGTTTTTTATATACGTCTCGAAGTAGTCGGTCACGCCCGAAACGCCCGCCCACTGCTGATAGTAGTCGGAGTAGAGGAACTGCTCGCGGTACCAGTTGGCGATAGCCTCCCACAGCGACTGCACGTACTTGTTGTCGTTCCAGCCGAGCTGGTGAGCCGTCACGACGTGTCCGAACTCGTGCGGCAGTACCCACGACGGATTCGGCGAGTTCTGCATAGCTCCCACGCAGCAGAACATGAATGCGTAGCCCTGCGAGTCGTAGCCCATATACGCCCAATCGTCGGCGAAGGGCGAGAGCCCCGTGCCCGAGATGTAGAAATTGACCTTGTACTGCTTGCCGTCGCGGAGCCCGAGGTTGACGGACTGCGTGGGCGGCTCCATGTGGAGGTCGTTCATATACACGTCCCAGCAAGCCTCGAGGTTCTTGGCGTTCTCCTCGAGGAAGGACTGCGTTATCTTTGCCGAATCAGCGCCGTTCTTGCCCCATATGAACTGGAAGTGCTCGGACTCCCAGCGGTTGACGTCCTCATTCGCGCACCAAACATCGCGCGTGGCGAGCGTGTCAGCGGCGACGGCGACGTGGCTGTAGGCGGGCATTGCGGCGGCGGTCAGCGTGAACGCGGAAGCGAGAGCAGTGACATTCCTGAACCATTTTGACATTTCATATCCTCCGTTCGTATCAAGATTTAATTATATGTTCAGTATATCACGCTGTTTTGCGGCGGTCAATGGCATTTTTGGTTGGAAAACTTGCATTTTTAGCTCTCTTTGGCTGCGGATAGATCTCGGGTCCTGTTTCTTTGCTGAGTTGCACAAAGAACGCGCACGATATTTGTGCAGGTATACGAAATTTAAAAAACTTTCAAATT